>NZ_BANB01000581.1 GCF_000964365.1 Acidisphaera rubrifaciens HS-AP3
GGATGCGATCTGGCTGCTCGCGGCGGGACTGGCCGCCGGCACCGTGCTCGGCATCGCCGCCCTGCGCCGGCGCCGGCCGGCGGACGCGGTGCTGGTGCTGCATATCGCGCTCGCCGGGATCGGCTATCTGCTGCTCGCGGGCTTTGCGATCGGCTGACGGCGGCGGAGCCATGCGGGGCGGCGGGTTACCGGGCGCCCGTCGCGTCCACTATGATTTGTCCGGACAGCAAAAGCGGGGAGGACGGTCATGCGGCAGCTGCGCATAGGCGAGGTGACGATCGACAGCATCGTCGAGCGCGACGGCCCGTGGCGCGAGCCGGAGGTGATGTTCCCCGCCTGCGACACGGCGACCGCCCGCCGGCATCTGGCGGAGCTGCCGCCCTATGTCTTCGATCCCGCCAGCGGCAAGATGTTCATCACCTACCGCACCTATGTCGTGCGCACGCCGCGGCACACGATCCTCGTCGATACCTGCACCGGCGAGCACAAAGGCTATCCGCCGCCGATGGATTTCTCGCCGCAGCCCTGGGCGGACGGGTTCCGCGCCCTCGGGCTGACGCCGGAGGCGATCGACTACGTGTTCTGCACGCATCTGCACATCGACCACACCGGTTGGAACACGACGCTGCGCGACGGCCGCTGGGTGCCGACTTTCCCGAACGCGAAATACGTCTTCCACCGCCGCGAATACGCCGCGTGGGAGGAGAGCACGGCGCGGGGCGAGACGCGGATGGGCGGCGGCGGCGACGTCTTCCGGATGAACTGCGCGCCGATCGTGGAGGCGGGGCAGGCGTTGCTCGTCGACGACGATTTCGATCTCGACGAGACGTTCCGCCTGCTGCCGACGCCGGGTCATTCGCCCTGCCATTGCTGCGTGTCGATCCGCTCGGGCGGGCAGGAGGCGCTGGTGACCGGCGATCTGATGCATCACGCGCTACAGGTGCGCGAGCCGGACTGGTCCACCATCTTCTGCTGGGACCCGGCGGAGGCCGCGCGGTCGCGCCGCCGCGTGTTCGAGCAGGTGGCCGGGACGCCGACGCTGCTGCTGCCGATCCACTTCCCCGGCGCGGTCGCCGGCCATATCACGCAGGGGGCGGACGGATTCCGCTACCGCTTCATCGATCGCTGAGCGCTGCCGCCGGCGGGTGCAGCCGGTGGCCGAGAAAGAGCGGGATCGACAGGGCCGGCCGCCCGGCATGGCGCAGCTCGACGGGCGGCAGCGCCTCGATCGTGTCGAACAGCGCGCCGTAATTCGCGACGACCGAGTCCAGCGTCATGCGCGGCGCGGCGATCAGCACGTCCTTGCCCGCGTAATCGGCGAGCGGCGCCGTCAGCCCGTATTCGCGCGGGTCATTGCCGAGGCAGATCACCGGCGGCTCGCCGCCGAGCGCATAGTCGAGCTTGCCGGCGTCGAACCACCGCGTCGCGGCGACCACCAGCCCGGGCCGGGTCAGCAGGCCGCGCCGCGCCAGGTCGGCGCGCACCGATGTCCAGTCCACCGCGTCGAGGTCCGGGTTGCGGTCGGGCCCGAAATGCCCGAGCACCAGCGGCAGCCAGTTGTAGTGCACCTCACTCGCCACAACCAGCACGCCCGTGCCGACCAGCAGCGCCGTCGCCGCCAGCAGGACACGCACCGGGCGGCTGTCGCGCCAGATGCGCGCGACCAGCAGGCCCAGCAGCGGAAACAGCATGAGGTAGCCGGGCGCCGCCCAGTGGAACAGCACGCGGGTCCAAAGCGAGACGGCGGTGAACAGCGCGACCGTCGGCAGGCCGAGACAGACGAGCAGCCAGCCGCGCGGCTCGGCCGGGCCCCGCCGGAGCGCCGCCAGCGCGCAGATCATCAGCGGCAGCCAGATCCACGGCAGCACGAACAGCGCCTCGCCCGCGAGTGACGTGATCGGGCCGGCGAGGCGCAGATGGCTGCCGGCGGCCCGCCCGCCCTGGAAGGCGAAGGAGGCCCAGTGGTGCCGCGCGTTCCAGATCAGCACGGGCAGGAACGCCGCGACCGCGAGCAGGCCGGCCAGCCAGGGCATCGGCCGGCGCAGCCAGGCGCGTCCCCCCGGCGTCGTCACCAGATAGAGAAGGGCGCCCCCGATCACGAACGCCGCCGAGTATTTCGCCAGGAGGGCGAGGCCGGCGCACAGGCCGGTCGCCGCCCACCAGCGCCACGCCGCCGCGTCGTCGGGCGCGTCGAGCGCGTGCACGAGGCACAGCGCCGCGCCGAGCAGGCCGGCCAGCAGCGGCCCGTCCGGCAGCACCCAGGACGCGGCGGTCACGCCGAACACCGGCGCGGCGTTCATCAGCGCGGCCGCCCACAGCCCCGCGTCGTCGCCGAACAGCCGCGCGGTCAGCCGGAACATCAGCCACGTGCTCAGCGCGAACGTCGCCACGAAGGGCAGCCGCACCGCCCAGGCCGCGTCGGTGCCGAGGAGATGCGTCGCCGCCCAGGCCATCCACCACGCGAGCGGCGGATGGTCGAAATAGCTGAGATGCAGGTGCCGCCCGGCGGCCACCATGTAGCTCTCGTCCATGCCGAGGCCGAGGGCGGAGGCGAAGACCAGCCGCAGCGCCAGGGTGACCAGGATCAGCGCCGCCACGCCGCCCGCCGGGGTGCGCAGCCAGGCGGTCCGGGGCTGGCCGTTCCCGCCCGCCGCAGCCGCGCGTGCGTCGGCGGGGGCGCCGGGGCGGGCGGCAAGGACGAACGGCATCGGCACTCCTGTCAGTCGTGACCGCCCGGCGGTCCGGCGATGGGCCTAGCCGTCGGTCGGATCGCGGATGATCCTCAGCCGGTCCACCCGGCGGCCGTCCATGGCCAGGACCTCGAACCGCCATCCGCCGAATGCGATCCGGTCGCCGACGCTCGGCACCCGCCGCAGCAGCGCGAGCAGCAATCCGCCGGCGGTGTGATAACTGCCGGCATCCGGCAGATCGGGCAAGGCGAGACGGTCCTTCAGGTCGTCCACCGGCATCATCCCGTCCACCTCCAGCGCCGCCGGCGGGCCGTCGGGACTGGACGCCGGCGCCTGTTGGCCGTCCGGCACGACCTGAGGCGCGCTCCAGGTCTCGCCCACGATCGCCTCCAGCACGTCGGCGGCGGTGACCAGCCCCTCGAAGCTGCCGTATTCGTCCATCACCAGCGCCAGACCGAGCGGGTCCGTGCGCAGCCGCTCCAGCGCGTCGAGCGCCGTCGCCGCGTCCGGCACCACGATCGGCGTGCGCAGCGTCGCCGACAGCGACAGCTCCCCGCCGCCGAGCAGCCGGTCGAGCAGATCCTTGGCCTGCACCACGCCCACGACGTTGTCGATCGAGCGGTCGCAGACCACGAACCGGCTGTGCGGCGCCGCCTTCAGCCGGGCGACGATCTCGCGCGGCGGGTCGGTGCGGTCGAGCCAGGCGAGTTCCGTACGGGGGGTCATGATCGCCCGCACCGGCTTGTCCGCGAGGCGCAGGACGCGCTCGATCATGTCCCGCTCCTCGGCCTCCAGCACGCCGGCCGCCGTGCCCTCGGCTAGCAGCGCCTTCAGCTCCTCCTCGGTGACCGTCTCGCGCGCCGCCCGCGTCTGGCCGAGCGCGCGCATTACCAGGGCGGAGGACGCGCTGAGCAGCCAGACGGCCGGCCCGGTGATCCAGGCGAGCCGCGCGATGGGCCGCGCGACGCGGGCGGCGACCAGTTCGGGGCGGCGCAGCGCGAGCTGCTTGGGCACCAGCTCGCCCGCGACCATCGTGAGATAGGTGATGGTCACGACGCTGATGCCAAGCGCGAGCGGCCCCGCGATGCGCCCGATCCAGGGCAGCGGCGCCATCACCTGCGCCAGATGCCCGGCGATGCGGGCGCCCCCGAACACGCCGGACAGGATGCCGACCAGCGTGATCCCCACCTGCACGGTCGGCAGGAACAGCTGCGGATCGTCGGCGAGCCGGCGCGCGGTGACGGCGCCGGGTACCCCCTTGCGCACCAGCACCGACAGTCGCGCCCGCCGGGCGGAAATGAGGGCGAGTTCGCTCATCGCGAACAGGCCGTTGATCACGATCAGCAGCAACGTGACCGCGATCTCCATCCATAACGTCATGCCGTGTCCCGGGTAGGTTCCGCCTGTCGCCCGGCCCCGATCATGCGGCCGGCGGCCATGGCTTGGCCACCATGCGTGGCCGCGCGTTGTCTTGTGCCGTGACGGCCGGCGGGGACCAAGCTTTCATGTCCCACGCGGCGACGCGACGGCGATGGGCCGCCGCAAAGGGAAGGGGACGGGCATGCAGTATCGGTCGGACGGGATGGCGGAGGCAGGGCTTTCGGCGCGGCCGGTGCCGGCGCTGGCCTATGTCCTCGGCCTTGCGGGCGTGCTGCCGTTCCTCGGCGCCGGGATGCTCTCGGTCCGGGCGGACCCGGTGGCCGCCGCGCGGGGACTGGTCGCCCTCGATGCCTATGGCGCGGTGATCCTGTCCTTCCTCGGCGCGGTGCATTGGGGTCTGGCCCTGGCGGAGCAGCCCGGCAGCACCACCGCCTATGCCGCCTGGCCGCTGCCGGGCGCGCAGCGCGCGCGACTCGCCCTCGGCGTGCTGCCGGCGCTGATCGGGTGGCTCGCGCTGTTGCTGCCGGACGCGCTGCCGTACTGGAGCGGGCTGCTTCTGCTCATCCTGGGCTTTGCCGCGACCACGACGGTCGAGGCGCGGGCGGCGCGACGCGGGTTGCTGCCGCGCGGCTACATGCGGCTGCGCTGGCTGCTCACCGCCGTGGTGATTGCCGTGCTGATCGGCGTGCTCGTCCTTCGGCTGCTCGGCGCCTCCATCAACTGGTGAAAGCTTAACGGCACGTAAAAATCCGTCTCGATTTTTGGGATTGGCGCGGATAAGGTAACGACGCTCGCAACCAGGACCCTCCCCGATGGGCGATATCGTGCCGTTTCCCGCTCGCCCTGCCACGTCGCCGGCGACGCCCGCGCAGACGCTCGACGGCGCATTGTCGAGCCTGTTCGCGGCGCTGGACGCGCAGCGCGTGGCGCTGGCCGGGTGGCGCGAGGCGCTCAGCGACCTGCGCGGCTCCGTGGCGGGGCTGGAGGGCAGCCTTATCGATTATCGGGGCCGGCTCGCGGTGCTGAGCGGCGAGGTCGACTCCCTCGGCCGGACTGCCGAGGCGCTGTCGCGCGCGGCGGAGGGTGCGCGGCCGGGCTGAGTTTGCTGCGCCGCAACCTGACGCGCCGGCCTCCGTTCTGGTAAGCATCCGCGCGCGGCCGGCTGCCGTCGGGCATGGCCGGGCGGATGTGCACGCCCGCGCGTAAGTCCGGGCAGGCAGCAGAGGCGATGCAGATGCAGGCTCCGGTTCACCACATCGCGCGGGCAGAAGACGGCGCCGCGTCGTCCGCCGCCGGCCGGTCGGCCGGCGCGCC
>NZ_BANB01000580.1 GCF_000964365.1 Acidisphaera rubrifaciens HS-AP3
GCGCGTCTGGGAGGATGCTCACTGGACAACCTCCCCCGCCGGCCGGGACGGATGCACCCCGTCGCGTGGGATAATGACGAGCGTCGGTTTTTGATAGAACCGCTCGGCCCACTCACGAACATGTCCGGTATCCGTCTCTATCAGGACGCAGCGGCCCAGAAGCCGCGCAGCGTGGACGGCTTCGGCATAGGTCTCGGCCGTCGCGCCGGCCGCATGCACAACGGCAGCCTCGGCCCACGCGGCGATCGTCGCGGCGCACCGCCACCCCGCCGGGCCGGTTGCGGAATAATCATCGTCGCCGATCAGCACGACCGCCGCGCCCGTCTGCGGCAGTTCCCGCGTCGTTACCTCGGCGTCCCGGTGCGCGACGCTTACGAGCTGCACCTCACCACGCCGCACGGCGCGCAGCAGTTCGGCCAGGCCGGGTTGTCCGGCCTGTTCGGCGGCGACGATCGCGC
>NZ_BANB01000579.1 GCF_000964365.1 Acidisphaera rubrifaciens HS-AP3
CCCATAGCCGCGCCCCACCGCACGGCTGCGGCGACGAAAGATCGCCGGACGCGATGGCGCGAGCCGTCTCTAGCTCAGTCACCGGCGCCACCACGCAACGCGGCAGCGGCTTCCAACGTATCCATGGATTCCTGAAGCACGATGCGCGCGATTGAACCGACGCAAGCCACCGCGCCGAGCCAATTCAACGATTGACGCAGCCTCCACGTCATCTGATGCAGGTTGTCAAGGTCCGCAACCGACGCGCCATCTTCGAGAATCGTGAGGCCCGCATAGACCGCATACGCGGCGACCTCTCCCGTTACGTCGATCAACGCGTCCCGCCTCGGATCAACAGGCCCAAGGCGCCCCCGCAGATCGTCCGCGATGCGTTTTGCGACACGGTTTAGGACAGCGGCTTCACTCATCCGGCTGCGCCTCGCCCGCGCTGTGCCGAGCAAGGTATTCCTTGATTGCACGCGCCGCGATGCGGCTGCGCGACGTGTCGTGCTCACGGGCGATCATATCGAGTTCCGCGATGTGCCGGAGGGGTAGCGTCAGCGTCGTTGTGACGCGGCGATCGAGATTGTCCATGCGGATAAAATAGGAACAGACGGTGCGCAATGCAAGAAGTTTCTGATGACATGACCAGACACGTTGAGGAACGTTGAGGAATGTCCGGCGGTGTCCGGCGGTGTCGTGGGGTGTCGCTATTCGATCGGCTTCGTTTTTGGTTTTCCCACCGCTGGGAATAGCATTCCCACCGCGATGCCCCGGCTGTGACCCGGATGCGCGCAGTCGCTATTCCCGCACGTCCAGCGCCGCCACAATCGCCAGTACCACCGCAGCCCGCAACGGATCATCCCCCACCGGCATGCCGGCCCGCAGCTCAATCGACGCGCCGAACGGCGACGACTTCGCCTTCTCGGCCACGGTCGGCGACAGCTTCACGCGCCCCGCCGCGACATGCGCCGCCGCCGACAGCGCCAGCACTGCCGGGTCCAACCCGTCGACCACCTGCACCCGCAACCCGGCCCGCTCGGCGACCGATCGCAGCACCGGCGGCAGCACCACGCCCAACACGCCGCGAACCGGCCTCAGTTCCGCGCCAAGCCGCGTCAACGTCGCCGCCAGTTCCACGAATGGCGCGGCGGACAACGGTGCAACGTCGAAATCTATGAGCAAGCAAGGCGGCCCAACGCCGATCAACGATCGCGACGCGGTTACGATCGCCACGCGGCCCGCCGCGTCGATCGCTGCCACGGCATAGATCGCCTCGCACGCACGGCATGGCGCAACCGGCGCCCCGTCCGTCAGCAGGTCCGCCGGCCGCACCAGCGCCGGCACCCTATCGCCCAACACCTGCACCAGCGCGCCGGCTGCGGCGTTTGCCAGGTCATCGTGAGCACCCGGCGCGTGATCTATGCTGTCACGCCCGCCCCGCGCCGTGCGGCGCTCTAGCGCGCATAGCTGCGCCGTCAGCCTCGGCACGTCGAGCAGCCGCACCCGGCGGCCGTTCAACGCGGGGAGGAACTCGGTATAGATCGCCGACTTCGGCTTCCGTGACACGTCATAGCCTATGCCGCGCATCGCGAACCGCTCGCGGGGCCACTCGCCTGCATACGCAT
>NZ_BANB01000578.1 GCF_000964365.1 Acidisphaera rubrifaciens HS-AP3
GCAGGCCGCCCACGGCCGCGATCACCGCCACACCCAGCGCCAGGCAGGCGAGCACGAGCCACAGCCCGCGCACCCCGCCGCGCAGCTCCCGCCGGGCCAGCCGCCATGCGAGCGGGATCACCGCGCGGCCCGCCATGCCTGTCGAATACGCGTGATCATCGGCCCTGCTTCAGCCGTTTTCGGAACAGGCGCGTTGATGGTGCAGGCCGCCGCGCAACCTGAACGCGCGGCCCCT
>NZ_BANB01000577.1 GCF_000964365.1 Acidisphaera rubrifaciens HS-AP3
CGGCGTCCTCCCGTGGCGGCCCGGCCGGCCGCGGCGGCATGCGACAGGGAGGCGACGCCGGTCGATGCGGCGGCATCGGAGCGCGTCGCGGCATGGACGGGCGGCGCGGCGAGGCGAAGAGGGATCGCATGTCCGCGCTCACACGCCGCGATCGGCCTTGACGATTTCGGTCATCGTGACGCCGAGCCGGCTGTCGTCGACCATCACCACCTCGCCACGCGCGACAAGCCGGTTGTTGACGTAGATATCGATCGCCTCGCCGAGCTTGCGGTCGAGTTCCACCACCGCGCCGCGCCCGAGCTTCAGCAGCTGGCTGACCTGCATCGTCGCCCGGCCCAGGACCGCGCTGACGGTGACCGGTATGTCGTACACGGCGCCCAGGTCGCGGGCACCGCGCGGCGCGCCGGCATCGGCCGCGCTCGATGCGGCGTCGCCCAGATCGTCGAAATCGATGTCACCCGACATGAAGCAGGTCCCTCGTGCTGACAGGCGAAGCCTCGTCCGCGAGTGGCGGCGCGGTGATCTCCGGACCGCATGGCAGGCAAAGGCCGCTCGCGGCGAGCGCGGCCGACGCATCGCGCCAGATCGCGGCCACGTCGCGCACCGCCTCGCCGTCGGCCCAGCCGATGCGGACATCGCCGGGCGGGAGGGCATCGGTCGGAACGACGCGCAGCCGGGCGGCCAAATCCTCGTCGTGGCGGGCGAAGGTCGCCGCCACCGCCGCCGCCGTCTCAGGCGACGCGCGCAGCGTCACC
>NZ_BANB01000576.1 GCF_000964365.1 Acidisphaera rubrifaciens HS-AP3
GCAAGGTCGCGACGGTCGCGGCCGCGCCCGGCCGCACCGCGTCGCCGAAGGCGAGCAGGCCGATCAGTGTCCCGTCGCCGGCGAGCCACGCCAGGGTTCGCCCCTCCGCCGCGAGCGCCGCGGCACGCCCCGCGAGCGGCGCGGTGTCCACGCCCGCCTCGCGCATCAGCCGCGCATTGCCGAGCAGCAGGCGCACGCCGTCCCGAACCCCCTCGACCCCCTGGCCGGGCAGCGCACGGATGCCTGACGCCGGCCGCATCGACACCGCCTTCGCCGCGGCCCCTTCGGCTGCCGTCACGACGGCGCGCGCCAGCGGATGCTCGCTGCCCGACTGCACGGCGGTGGCAAGCGAGAGCACCTCATCGGCGGTGTGTCCGGGCGCCGCCTCGCAGGCGATCAGGGTCGGATGCCCCTCGGTCAGGGTGCCGGTCTTGTCGAACACCACCGTCGCGATGCCGCGCGCCGCCTCCAGCGCCGCGGGATCGCGCACCAGGATGCCGTGCCGCGCCGCGACGCCGGTGCCGACCATGATCGCCGCGGGCGTTGCCAGACCGAGCGCGCAGGGGCAGGCGATGACCAGCACCGCGACGGCATCGACGATCGCCCGCTCCGCCCCGGCACCCGCCAGCATCCAGCCGGCGAAGGTCAGCAGCGCCACGCCGATCACCGTCGGGACGAACACGGCGCTGATGCGATCGACCTGGCGCTGCACCGGCGGCTTGGCCGCCTGCGCGTCCTCGACCAGGCGCACCATCCGGGCGAGCTGGCTTTCCGCCCCGGCCGCCGTCACCTCCACCACCAGCCGCGCTTCGCCGTTCAGCGCGCCGCCGACGACGCGGCTGCCCGGCCCCTTCTCGACCGGCAGCGCCTCACCGGTCAGCAGGCTTTCGTCCGCGCTGCCCGCGCCCTCGCGCACGATCCCGTCCGCGGCGATCCGCTCGCCGGGCCGGACCACC
>NZ_BANB01000575.1 GCF_000964365.1 Acidisphaera rubrifaciens HS-AP3
ACACCGATCCCGCCCATCCTCGCCGCCCCGGTCGTGCCGCCGCCTGGCGAGACGGCTTCGGCGGTACCGGCCGCCTATGATCCGGCCGCGCCCGACGCGGGCACGGCCGCCGCCGCCGACCCCAACCAGCCGCGCATCGTGATCCGGGCCCGCGCGGATGCCTGGGTGCAGGTGCGCGAGCCGGGCGGCCATGTCCTGCTCAGCCGCATGTTGCGGGCCGGCGAAAGCTGGCCGGTGCCCCCCGGCAAGACCGGGTTGCTGATGACGCTCGGCAATGCGGGCGGGACGGACCTCGTGGTGGACGGCACGGTGGCACCGGGATTCGGACAGTCCGGCGTGGTGCGGCGGGACGTTCCGCTCGACGCCGACATGCTGAAGGCCGGCCGCGCGCCGGGCCAGCAATCCACCCAGGTGGCCGGGCAAGGCGGCGGGTTTCAGCCGAGTGCTGCCCACGCGGCGCCGCTGTCGGGCATCCATCCCGCGGTCCCGCGCGGCGACTGACACGCCGGCCGCTCTAGTCATCGGCGGCGAATGCGGCCACATAGGCTCGGTGGCGGCGCGCCGCGTCGCCGCTCGGCACGCTCCGGAGACAGACGGATGAACTACCGCCCCTACCAGCAGATCACCCGCCGCCGCTCGCGGCAGATCATGGTGGGCCGCGTGCCGGTCGGCGGCGACGCGCCGATCAGCGTGCAGACCATGACAAACACGCTGACCCACGACGCCGCCGCGACGATCGCCCAGATCCGCCGCGCCGAATTGGCGGGCGTGGACATCGTCCGCGTCTCCTGTCCCGACCGCGAAAGCACCGCGGCCCTGGCGGAGATCGTGCGGGAGGTGAACGTCCCGATCGTGGCCGACATCCATTTCCACTACCGCCGCGCGATCGAGGCGGCCGAGGCGGGCGCCGCCTGCCTGCGCATCAACCCGGGCAACATCGGCAGCGCCGAGCGGGTGCGCGAGGTCATCAAGGCGGCCCGCGACCACGGCTGTTCCATGCGCATCGGCGTCAATGCCGGCAGCCTGGAGAAGCACCTGCTGGAGAAATACGGCGAGCCGAACCCCGACGCGCTGGTCGAAAGCGCGCTGGAACACGCCAAGATCCTTCAGGATCACGACTTCCACGAGTTCAAGATCAGCGTGAAGGCGTCCGACGTCTTCCTCGCCGTCGCCGCCTATCAGCAACTCGCCGAGGTCTGCGACCACCCGCTGCATATCGGCATCACGGAGGCCGGCGGCAAACGCACCGGCACGGTCAAGAGCGCGATCGGCCTCGGCGCGCTGCTCTGGGCCGGCATCGGCGATACCGTCCGCGTCTCCCTCTCCGCCGAGCCGGAGGAGGAGGTGCATGTCGGCTGGGAGTTGCTGAAATCCCTCGGCCTGCGCCATCGCGGCGTGAAGATCATCTCCTGCCCGTCCTGCGCGCGGCAGGGCTATGACGTCATCAAGACGGTCGCCGCGCTGGAGGAACGTCTCGCCCATATCGACACGCCGATCACCCTGTCGATCATCGGCTGCGTGGTGAACGGCCCCGGGGAGGCGCTGATGACCGATATCGGCGTCACCGGCGGCGGCGGCGGCCGGCACATGGTCTATGCCGCCGGCAAGACCGACCACACCATCGACGGCGGCAACATGATCGAGCACATCGTCGAGCTGGTGGAGGCCAAGGCCGCCCAGATCAAGGCGTCGGCAGCACCGGTCGCCGCCGCGGCGGAGTGACGTGACCGCCCTCAATCCGCCGCGTGGCACGCACGACCTGATCGGCGAGGACCAGCGCCGGCACGCCCATGTGATCGAGACCGCCCGCCGAATCGCCGGCACCTATGGTTTCGACGAATGGGCGACGCCGGTGTTCGAGGATACGCGCGTGTTCGCCCGCACCCTCGGCGAGACGTCCGACGTGGTGACGAAGGAGATGTACACCTTCGACGACCGCGGCGGCGATAGCGTGACCCTGCGGCCAGAGAACACCGCCGGGGTCTGCCGCGCGCTGGTCACCAACGGCCTGACCCAGTCGCTGCCGCAAAAGGTGTTCTATGCCGGCCCGATGTTCCGCTACGAGCGGCCGCAGAAGGGGCGCTACCGGCAGTTCCACCAGATCGGCCTGGAGCTGATCGGCCCGGCCGAGCCGCTGGCGGACGCCGAGGCGATCGCCTGTGGTCGCGACATCCTGGCCGCCCTCGGCGTCGCCGAGGGCACGGTGCTGGAGATCAACACGCTCGGCGACCGCGCCAGCCGCGACGCCTGGCGGGTCGCCCTGATCGACTACTTCGCCAGCCGCGCCGAGGCGCTGTCCGCCGAAAGCCGCGACCGGCTGGCGCGCAATCCGCTGCGCATCCTTGACAGCAAGGACGAGCGCGACCGCGCCCTGGTCGCCGACGCGCCGACTATCGTGCCGTATCTGACGCCGGAGGCCGCCGCCTTCTGGGACGGCGTGCGCGGCCATCTCGCCCGCTTCGGCGTCGCCTACGTGGAGAATCCGCGCATCGTCCGCGGCCTCGACTACTACAGCCACACGGCGTTCGAGTTCGTGACCACCCGCCTCGGCGCGCAGGGTACGGTGATGGCGGGCGGCCGCTATGACGGGCTGGTGGCCGAAATGGGCGGGCCGCCGACGCCGGCCGTCGGCTGGGCCGCCGGGATCGAGCGGCTGGCGATGCTGCTCGACGCCGCCCCGCCCGCGCCCGCGCCCGTCGCC
>NZ_BANB01000574.1 GCF_000964365.1 Acidisphaera rubrifaciens HS-AP3
GGGTGGGTGGTGGTGGGCTGAAGCCCACCCTACGGATGGGGCGGTGGGCGTGGCTTCGTTGGTCGATGACCGGCTGCCGGCATCGGGCGTGGCGCGGTTGCGCCGCGGGCTCGTGCGCGATGTTGGGGCGGCGGCACGCGTAGGGCACGCGTAGGGTGGGCTTCAGCCCACCGCTTGGTCGGGCCGCTCGCCGGTGTGGGGCAGGTCGACATAAGCGAGTGCCCAATCCTCGGGGTAGACGCCCCGCGCGACGCAGCGCCGAAAGCTCGAGTGCGGCCAGGCGGCGGGGTGCGCGGCGATGCCGTGCTTCACCGGGTTGAAGTGGATGTAGTCCATGTGGGCCGCATAGTCGCGCTCGTCGCGGATCGTGTGTTCCCAATATCGACGTTGCCAGACGCCCGCCTCGCGCTTGCGGACGAGGGATGGGCGGCGATCCGGCGGATGCGCGACGCGGCGGGAGAACAGCGCCTTGATCATCCGCCAGCGGGTCGGGAAATCGGCGTCGTCGGGCGGCAGGGTCCAAAGACAATGCAGGTGGTCGGGCAGCACGACCCCAGGCGTCGATATGGAACGGTCGGATCAGGCGGGTCTGGCGCACCGCGTCGCGCAGGGCGCCGATCTCCGCCACCAGCAGGTCGGAGCGGCGGTCGAGCAGGTTGACCGTGAAGAAATAGGCGGCTCCGGCGACGCGGTTGCGGCGGTAGTCGGGCATTTGCGGTGGATGTGCAGGGGGGGGGTGGGCTGAAGCCCACCCTACGCCGAGGGGCGGGGTTGGGGCAGCACGCGTAGGGTGGGCTTCAGCCCACCATCGAGATCACCGCGCATACCGCGACAGCGCCAGATCCTCATATGCGATGTTCGGGCGGCGGCCGGAGATCAGGTCGGCGAGCAGGCGGCCGGAGCCGCAGGCCATGGTCCAGCCGAGCGTGCCGTGGCCGGTGTTGAGGAACAGCCCCTCGACCCGCGTGGGGCCGATCACCGGCGTGCCGTCGGGCGTCATCGGCCGCAGCCCGGTCCAGAACTGCCCGGCCGCCGGATCGCCGCCATGCGGGAACAGGTCGCGCACGCTGCGCACCAGCGTCGCCCGCCGCGCGGCGCGCAGGCGGCGGGAGAAGCCGGCGAGTTCGGCGGTGCCGCCCACGCGGATGCGCTCGCCCAGACGGGTGATGCCCACCTTGTAGGTCTCGTCCATCACGGTGGAGACGGGCGCGGCGTCGGGGTCCGTGACGGGGATGGTCAGCGAATAGCCCTTCACCGGATAGACCGGCAGGTCGATGCCGAGCGGGCGCAGCAGCGCCGGGCTGTAGCTGGCCAGCGCGACGACGGTGCGCTCGGCATGGATCGGCCCCTCGGAGGTGTCGGCGCC
>NZ_BANB01000573.1 GCF_000964365.1 Acidisphaera rubrifaciens HS-AP3
CGAGCCGCATGTGGGAGGCCGAGGGATGCGCGCCTCTACGCGTCGCGGGGCCGTCCGTCGACCGGCTGAACGCTTGGCTCGCCGCACGGACGGACCGCGACGCCGACGCAGGCGGGGCGCCGCAGCGGACCATCGCTACCTGAGCCGAGCGTCCTTCCCGGCGCTGCGGCATGGCGGCGCAGGCACGACTACCAGGACGGACAAGAGCGGCGGGTATGGCCACTACGCCTGCGCCGGCTGCGCGCCGAAAGACAGGACCGTCCACCCCGGAGGCAGCGGCGCCATGGCTGCCCCCATCGTGCCAGCGATGCAACGCCGCCCGGTCGACGCCACGGCCCATGAAGCACCGTCGTGGCGCCCGGCGCAGGTACGCCGCCCGCCTGTGGCGCCTGCCCACGTTGCCGACCCGAGCCATGCGCAGAAGCCTCTCTATACGTGGCAAGATTCTACTAGGCTCCAAACCCAATCAGGGCTGGCGGCACGGCAATCGCCTGTGATTCAAGCTCCGCATTGAGCGGAGGTCGTGCGATGGCGGGCGAGTTCTGGCTTTCTGACAGACAGTGGTCAGCGATTGCGCCGCTGCTTCCGACCAACCAACCCGGCGCGCGGCGGGTGAATGACCGGCGCGTAATCAGCGGCATCGTCCACATGCTGCGCAACGGCGGACGCTGGCAGGACTGCCCGGCCTGTTACGGGCCGCCGACGACGGTCTACAACCGCTTCCACCGCTGGTCGCAGCGCGGCGTCTGGCAGGCTCTGCTGGAGGCGCTGATCGAGGCCTCGCCCGGCGAACTGCAGCTGATCGACAGCACCACGGCCAAGGCGCACCGATCAGCGGCCGGCGGAAAAGGGGGGCCGACCGCCAAGCCATCGGCCGCTCCCGCGGCGGGCGCGGCACCAAGATCCACCTCGTTACCGACGGGCTCGGCCGCGTCCTCGCCTTCGCCGTCACGCCCGGCCAGCTCGGCGACGCCCGCCCGGCCCTCGGGCTGCTCGCCAACCTGCCGCCACCCCGGCAGTGCCTCGCCGACACCGCCTACGACAGCGACGCGCTGCGCACGTTCATGCTGGATCGCGGCACGCGCCGGTCATCCCGAACAACCCAACGCGGAAGCGACGGCACCCGTTCGACGAGCGCGCCTACCGAAACCGCAACGTCATCGAGCGCGCCATCGGCAGACTGAAGGACTGGCGCCGCATCCACACGCGCTACGACAAGCTCGCCGGAAACTTCGCCTCCGCCGTCGCCATCGCCGCCGTCGTCCAGGGCTGGTTGTGAATGAGTCTGGAGCCTAGAGCGCCTGCATATTCCGAGGCAGCTTTGTGCCTGCGCTGCACGAGGCACTACAGGGCTTGTGCCTGCAAAATCAGACCCTCCGTGCCTGCAATAACCGAGGCAGTGCACCTTCACAAAACGAGGCTCCGAAACAAACTGCGAGCCCGTAACGTCGTGTGCCCGCGCGCTGACGGCGGCTGGCGCGGGCACGATCGCCGACGGCCGACGAGCGCTGTGCCGACGCTCCCGGCGCGATCGGAACAGGGCAGCGTTGATCCTAGGCGGCCACCCGACGACGTCGACAAGTCTTCGGCGGTCGGACATAGTGCCGCCACCGGTTGCTTGCCTCGGTACCGTCGGGCAAAAGCAGCCACGTCAGCGTAAAGCGGTTGGGCGCCCGGCCGGTGCCCCTCGCGACGTCCACGATCCCAAGATCGCTTGCCAGTTCGATTGTACCCGTAACCGCGCCGGGATGTATTCCAAGCTCGACGAGCTGCCGATGCGGCGCAATCAAATGGCCGTTGCAGCGGCCACCGTGCGCGAGATGCTCCCGCATCAGGAAGCTCACCAGCCGCATCGCGTTCAGGCTCAAGTCTTGCCACGCAGCGCTGCACAGCAAGCTCCGCGGCAACATGATGAACGGCTCGGTCGCTTTCATCATGCGCGCCACGTGTGCGCACGCAGGACGTCCAGCCAATCGGTGCCGGCCGCCGGCGGCACATGAACATGGACCGCAAGACCCATACGGCCGACGCGCCGCCCGAGCTCGTACGCCGCGGCCTGTCCGACCAAGTTCGCGTCATTGTCCGCGAAGACATGCAGCCCCGTCACACCGGGCGGCGGAATGAACGAGCGCAGCCCCTCGGCCGACAATGCGGCCCACACGGGCAGGCAGTGCAGCTGATGCGCCGCCAGCGCCGTCTCGACGCCTTCCGCCACGCCCAGAACGCCGCCCGCCTCATGCAAACGCACGGCGGCGGCGCCGATGATGGTGCCCGCGGCCGGCATCAGCTTCTTTCGTGGATCGACGGGCGCGTCGTAGATTCGAAGCACGGACCGGAGCGTCCCGTCGCTGCCGACGACCGGTGCGGTCACGGCCGGATAGTGCCCAACCAGGCCTCCATTTGAGTCGTAGTAGGCGCAGCGGGCAATTCCGCGCAGGGCCGGCGAGGACACGGAAAGACCGCGACGGGCCAGGTAACGCGCGACGACCGACGCATCGTGCCGTTCAGCCAACAGGCGGCCGATGCGTTGCAACCGATCGGCTTCGCAATCGGGTCTTTCCTCGCGGACGGAGATCACCGGCATCGCGTAGCCGCCCATGAACCGGTATGATCCCACGCCTTCGCTCGACGCAGCAGATACAGGGCAGCGCCCGGTCCGCACTGGTTGCAGTAGAACGAACCCGAACCGTCTTTATCGTCGAAGCGCAAGCGATCCCGTCCGCCGCAAACCGGGCACGGGCCGTGCCGGTTGACGAGGTACCGAGCATCGACCCCCAAAAATGGATAAGGACCTCTCGCCACCGGCCCCGGGCTCGCTCGACCGTGCCATGGCGGGTCACGGCGGGGCCTCCACTTGTGGAAACCCCACGGATCGTGCGTGGCGGGGCGCCCGCCGGCGGCCATCTTTCGCGTCGCGCTGCGCCGTCCTCGTCTGGTGGACGCAACCGGTCAGCCCGGCCCGGCAGGGTCGGAGGTGCAACATCCTAATCTCCTTGCAGAAGCCGGCGATGGGTCGGCATCGCACGAGGGCTTCTGGTGGGACGGCCCTTACGCCGCCCCATCCCGTCCGCCCGACGCCGACGCCCTCGCTGTCGGCGTCGATTTCAGTCGGCGCGTTGGACGGGCGCGATCTCCGCGGCGGGCAGCGTGCGCATCCACGCAAGCGCCGCTTCCACGTCGATCAGCGTGCGGCTGCGCAGCTTAATCGCCCGCAGATGCCCGGCGGCGAGCAGCTCATAGGTCCGTGAGCGGCTGATGCCGCTCAGGCGCTGCCAGACGGCGAGCGTCGCGTACGCGGGATACCCGATCGGGCTCGCCGCGCGCCCCGGCGCGTCGCCGATCGGTTGTGTTTTGCAGTCCATGGGTGGCCCCCGATGTCGATGGATCGTCCGCCATCGGTAGGCGAGGCCCGCGCGCTCCGTCCGCTAAGTACTGCTCAGTCTGAGCGGTTCTGAGCGGTTGCAGTCAGGTCCGGGACGCCGCAGGGGACCCGTCGTCAGCTGAGAACCTCGCGAGACATACGTGGCGCCGCGTCCATGCTGATCTGCGGGCTGGAGACGAGGAAGCACAGGCGCAGCCGGATCGCGCGTCTTATGCTCGATGCCGGTCTGGTTGGTGCTGGCCGCCACCTTGGCGGCGCCCCGACTTTCGGGTACGCGCAGCGACGTGAGCGACTGCGATCCGTATTGACACCAACGTAATTCCTTGTAGGCATCAATGAGCGAGGCGTGGGTCCTCCGCAGACCCACACAGCGCATAGCTTTGCGTGCATCGTTTAAGATCAACGCACGTTTTTGGTGCAGTCGCGCTCCTCTGCATCGTCGCCGGACAGGTTGATTGAGTGCGTCATGCCTTGCGCATACGCCGTAATCGGAGGCACCGCCATGACCACCTTCACGCAAAGCGTCTCCACCGTCGCTCAGCTAAACGCCGCGATTGACACGGCAAATAGTCTGACCGACGGCTCCAACGATACCGTCACCTTCACCGGTAACATCGCACTTGCCGCGACGCAGCTCGAGGCGCTCAACCTCGCCGTCGGCGTAACGGTTGACATCAACGGCGGCGGCTACACGCTGGACGGCGGCGGCACCCAGCGCGGGCTGTTCGTCTATGCCGGCAGGGTCGACGTGAGCGATTTGACGATCACCGACACCAAGGCGCTCGGCGGCAAAGGCAACGCGGGCGGTGGCGGCCACGGAGGCCGGGCGCCATCGCGATCGGCAACAACGCGGGCCAGGAGATCATAGCGTGTCAGATACATTCAACCAGTCGGTAAGCACCGTCGCCCAGCTCAACGTGGCAATTCTGGAGGCCGACAGCCTCGCGTCCGGCGCGACGGACACCATCACCTTCACCGGCAACATCGCGCTCGATGGGGCGCAGCTGACGGCGCTCAATATCGCGTCCGACGTGACACTGGACATCAACGGCGGCGGCTACACGATCGATGGCGGCGGCACGCAGCGCGGGCTGTTCGTCTATGCCGGCAGCGTCGATGTGAGCGACCTGACAATCGCCGACACCAAGGCGCTCGGCGGCGCAGGGGGCAGCGGTAATTCGAATAGTGGCGGCGGCGGTGGCGGCGGGGCCGGCCTCGGCGGCGGCCTGTTCATCGGCTCCAACGTGGCGGGCGATGCCGGCGACGTGACGCTGACGGGCGTGACATTCTCCGGCGACGCCGCCACCGGGGGCAACGGCACGAATGGGCTGTTCGGCGGCGGCGGCGGCCTAGGTGGCAACGCCGGGTCGGGCGACTACAGCGGCGGCGGCGGGATCGGGGGCAATGGCGGCAACACCGCCGCCGACGGCCAGCCCGGCATCGTTCCCAAGGCGGCGAAAGGCGGTGGCTCGGGGGGCATCA
>NZ_BANB01000572.1 GCF_000964365.1 Acidisphaera rubrifaciens HS-AP3
CATGGCCCCTTCCTCTCAGGAGTCGGGGCCTCCGGCAAACCTGGGGCGGTTCACCTGGCGCTTCGCTGGAAACGTTGAGCATGAACGAGATGCCGTAGGCGAGGTAGACGTAGGCGTGCCCGCGCTCGAGGAAAAGCGCATGATTGCGCTGGGTACTTCCGCGATAGGCATGCGCCGCGGGATCGCCGATGCCGTAGGCCTCGGTCTCGACAATACGGTCGGCCGCCACCCCCTCAGCAAATACGCGCAGGAGCATTTTGCCGATGAGAAAGCGCCGGAGCTGGGTGGAATCGACGGCAATATCTGCCCGGTCAAGTCGGCGCAGGCGCGCTACTCCGGTGCCGGTCTCATCCCATTCGCTCGACCAGATGGGCGCGCGAAGCTCCGGGCTTGAACGGCTCTCTGAAGTATTGGGTTTCGCGCGCCACCCGGCCGTCGAGGATCTCCAGGATGCTCACCGAGTAAGATGGCCGACCGTCATACGTGAGGACGGACTCCGTGATCCAGAGGTCGCCCGCGCCGACGACGCGCTGCACTTTGAAGCGTTTCGCGTTCGGCTGCGCAACGCGTGAGGCCTGGATATTGTCGTGACCTCTGATTCGCTCACCCGATTGCTGGTATTCGAGCACCGCGCCCTGTCGGTGTATGTCATGCTCGAGATCGGAATCATTCGCATCGGACGCGCGCCAGTGGCGTTCGAGCGCCTCGCGGATCACGTTCTTATCCATGTTCCAGCTCCTGTTCTGTTCATCAAGGTCCAGCCGCTTCGTATCATGGCACGTCGGCCGCAGATCCCGGCGAAGGAACCTCACGTGCTCTTGAAATGAAGCCGGGGACGCCGGTCTTCACGACGTCGTTGAACCGCACATTCAACCTTATGCTTTCCCGGATTTCCCGCATGGCATCTTCCGGCAGGGCCGATATTTCGAAATTCTCTTGAATGTAGGTATGTTTGGTTGAGGTGGTCAGGAAAGCAGTTCCGCGTTGGACAGCCCAGGCGAGCGCAACCTGAGCCGGCGTCTTGCTGATGCGTTCCGCAATACCCGTGATCACAGGGTCATTCAGGACATTCGGACTCATGCCGTGTCCCAGAGCGGCAAACGCAAGCAGTACGATCCCCTGTTCCCGACAAAAGTCGAGCAGCTCCCATTCAGGGAGGTATGGATGAGATTCGACCTGCACGACGGCGGGCTTGATCCGCGCAGCCGTGATGACCTCTTGGACTTTCTCCAACGTGACGTCAGACAGCCCGATCGCTTTGCAGCGACCGTCATCGACGAGGCGCTCGAGCGCGTGCCACGTTTCGATCAGCGTCACTTCGTTATCGTATATGACTTGCCCGCGCCCGTCCCTCGGGTCCTGCTCGTCGCCGGGTTGGAAGGCGAAAGGGGTATGGATGAGGTAGCAGTCGATATAATCGAGCCCGAGTCGCCGAAGACTTGCGTCGATGGCGGATTTGACCCGTTCAGGCCGATGGTTCGTGTTCCATAATTTCGTGGTGACGAAGATGTCCTCTCGCCGGATCATGCCTGCGTTGATCACGACCTGCACCGCATCGCCTACAGCATCTTCATTGCGATACCGCTCAGCGCAATCGAGATGCCGAAAGCCGACTTCCAATGCGGCTTTCGTGGCCCGCCCGGTCGCGAGACGATCGGGGATCAACGTCCCAAATCCGACGGCGGGGATGGCGCCAGATCCGTGAATGAGGGGAATCTTCGTGTAGCGGAGCGTATCGAAGTTCGCCATGATCGCCTCCTCGAGACAGACAGGCGCACCCGTGCGGATTTTGCACAGGGTTGCCTGCATCAGATCGGAAATCTCAGCTCGGTTGCGACTCCGCCGCCGGGATTTGCGTGGAGCGTCAGATCACCTTCGAGCAGCGCTGCGAGATCGCTGACGATCTCGTCCGCCGCGCGCGCCGGGTCGCTGACGTTGTCCGCGATAGCCAGGCGTGCCACTCCACGTCGCGGTCGACAAAGCGACACGCGCATCGTCAGGTTCTTGGAGTCAATCAGATCGGTGCACAGGGCGGATACCACGAGCTTGCTTGCTGCCAGCGTCAGCGCACGGCAGCGAAACGCAGGAAGGGAAAGCCGCTCAATGGTGGTGTACAGACGCACGGAGCCGGCGATTGGAGCGAAGAGTTCCACGAGGTCGCGCACGACCGTACGCAGCCCTTCCGAACACGACCGCGGTTCGGCGTCGTCGCGATAGTCGAGCGCGCGATAAGCGGCGGCGAGCTCGCCCGCGATTTGGAACTCGGCCTTCGTCAGGATGTGATCGGCGCCGCAAACCGGCGCCCGGCGCGCCAGAGTCGCAATCAGGCGCACCGTATCGAGGGCGCGTTGCATTGCCTCGTCTGCCCAAAGTGGCCGCAGCGCGGGACAGCCGTGACGCACCAACGGCAGCGTGGCGCCAAGCAGCAGACCCAGCGTCGCTTGCCGTGGCATGGAGATCGCCATCGTGCCGGCGGCGATCTTGTCCAGGCCGGATGAATCGGGGTAAGTCTGGGCCTGTCTGACGCTGCACCGCGCACGCGCATCGCGATCCGTTCCGGCGACCGTAAGACGTGCGCCTCGACCGCGCGCAAACGGGATCGTCACGACGCTGATATCGGACGGATTGCCGTAGAACAGCGCAGCTTCTCTCGCAAGCTTCATGTCCAACCCGTCTCGTTGCGGCTACACGTGATCAGTAGGAACCGCACCACTTCGCGCGCCAAGGTGCTCCGTCGCAACGGAGATGATCTGAGCGCACGGAATAGGAAAACTTCACTTCTGAGCTGACGGCCCGTCAGCTGTCCGAGCTTCGTCTATCAACCAGTCGCGGAAGGCGATAACCGCCGCTCGGCCGGCGTGATCGGGCCGATGCACTGCGTAATAGCCGAAGACATGGCTGAGCGGTGGGCCAAAAGGACGGATCAAGCGACCCTCGGCAAGATCGCCCGCGACGAGGGCGCTGCGGCCGAGGGCGACACCGCTCCCCGCAACGGTCGCGGCGACAACGGCTGCCGGGTCGTCGATATGGATTCCTCGCTCGCTATCGATCCCGTCGATGCCAGCGTTCTTCAACCAGGTGCGCCAGCTTGGAAACCCAATCTCCGATGCCATGGACGCGTCGTGAATCAGGGGAACGCTGCGCAGATCCTCAGCACACACAGGTGGCGGCTTCCTGGCCACCAGTTTGGGATGGCAAACAGGAAATACGGGGTCATCAAGAAGGAACACTGACTCCCATCCATTCCATTGACCCTGGCCATATCGTACTCCGATATACGCTCGACCTGAAGGGGTCTCCTGCCCCGAGGCACTCGTGTCGACGCGTAGGTCATATTGGCTGTGCTGTTCGCGAAACCGATTTATTCTGGGCAGCAGCCACTTGTCCGCGAAGGCGCGGGGAACGCCGACGGTAATGATTTCGTAAGCGTTCGCCGTCCGCAGCCGTTCAAGTGCTATTGCCAGGTGGTCGAAGCCCGCTTGTAGGTCGGGAACTGCAGTCCGCGCGGTGTCGGTGAGGACTAGTCGCGCCTGGCCCGACCGTGATCTGTGAAACAGATTGACCCCAAGGCTGTCCTCCAGCCCTCGTATCAACTGCCCTACCGCGGCTGGTGTCACGCAGAGCTCGACAGCAGCAGCGACGTAGCTGAGATGCCGGGCCGCAGCCTCAAGGGCGCGCAGCGAGTTGAGATGCTGCGGCGCTCTCATGGTAGGCCGCCTCCGCTTCGCTCATTCCGCAGGGAGCAGGCCGCAGGTCGGCCAGGGTTCATGGTGCGGAGTGTCGCAGCCTCGCCTGTCTGCGACGGCAGTGCCCGGGTTTGGTGCCCTGGGCCTCCGAGGAATGCCCGCGTAATGCCGCGGAAGTTCTCGCTTGACGTCGTCATGAGACGGCCTCCCGCGCTTGACAAGCTTGCTTCCGTTTGTTATAACTATTGTAATAGCTAAAACCCGTCAAGGGCCTTTCTTCGACAAAGCAGAGAGTGGCTCGCAGCGGCGTCGAGTTCAGGGATCGCATGGCGCCGTCGCCCGGCGGCGGACAGGAAGGGCATATTGAATGGCGCCGGTCGGAGGCAGTCAGCAGGATGTTCTCAACCAACTCATGGAACACAAGTCGGGCGTAACATTGGACGAATTGGTCGTCTCTGTCGGCCTAAGCCGAACCGCCATTAACCAGCACCTGATGGCGTTGGAGCGCGAGGGCTTTGTTCAGAGAACCGTTCCGCGCAAGAGCGGCGGCCGCCCGCAGAACGTCTATGTGCTGACGGAGGCGGGCACCAATTCGTTTCCCAAGCAATATTCCTGGTTCTCAAAGCTGCTCATTCAGACTCTGCGCCAGCAGGTCGGGGAGGAGCAGGTGGCTCAATTCATGTATGATCTCGGCGTCAAGCTGTCGTCGGGGCTGATCCCACGCCTAGTCGGAAAGAACCGCGCCGAGCGCATCGAAGAAATCGTCAAGATAATGAATGAGACCGGGTTCATTGCCAGAACCACATCGGCCGATGGGCCTGACAAGTTGCCGCGCGTCGAATGCAAGAATTGCGTGTATCACGACCTGTCGAAAGACTATCCAGAGGTCTGCCGTTTCGACATCGGTTTTCTGTCCGGGCTGATGGGCGCCGAGGTCGAGCACCAGGCCTGCGTCCAGCGCGGCGATGAGTCCTGCCGCTTTCGGTTCGTTCCGCCTGCATAGATCAGAGGAGCGTCGCTGCCATGGCCATCGATTTCACCCTGACCGTTGCGCAACAAAGGCTGCAGCGGAATGCGCGGGAGTTCGCGGTCGAGATCCTCCAGCCGCTGGTCAAGACCGCTGACGAGGAGCCGGATACGCAGAAAGCGTTTCAGATGCTCAAAGGCGCCTACGTCGAATGTCACAAGCTCGGTTTCGCAATGGGCTTCCTGCCTAAGCAGTATGGCGGGGGCGGCGTCAGCAACGTGGATCTGCAAATCGTGGCTGAGGAGATCACCGCTGTCGATCCCGGCTTCGCGACGATCCTACTGGTGAACGGCCTGGCGCTGATGCCCGTCGCCTGGTTCGGCTCGGAAGAGCAGAAGCGGAGGTGGTTGGGCGAAGCGACGAGCGATCCGCGTGGCGAATACATCGCCGGCTGGACGGTGAGCGAGGCGGCGGGCACGCCGGGCGGAACCGCCAATTTCGACCATCCCGGTGCGTATCCGAATGGCATGGGGTTGGTCGCAGAGCTGGACAAAGGGCGCGGCGAATACGTGCTCAATGGCACCAAGCACTGGCCCTGCAACGCCGGAGGTTGGGACCTCAAAGGCGCCAACGTCAATGTCTGCATCGTGCGGACGGAACCGACGCAGGGCGGCAAGACGGGACTTAGCGCAATCGTCGTGCCCCGCGGCACGCCGGGCATCACCTACAAGCAGCCCATTTCCAAACTCGGCCACCGCTTGTGCCAGAACAACTCCATCGTCTTCGAGAATTGCCGCGTCCCGGCGGAGAACGCCTTCGCGATCGGCAATGGCGATCTGGTGATCAGCAAGGCGTTCACCTGGTCTGGGCCGGTCGCCGCGATCGCCGCCGTAGGCGTCGCTCGCTCGGCATATGAATATGTGCTAAAGTGGGCTAAAACCTATACTGCCGGTGGCAATGCGCCGATCATTCAGCATCAGGCTGTTGGCTACTTGCTGGCCGAAGTGGCGATGAGGATCGAGGCGTGCCGCGCGTTTTCCTGGAAGGCGGCGCACTACCTGGATCTTTATGACTCCGACGGTCACGCGGTTGGCGCGATGTCCAAGGTCTTCTGTGGTGAGACGCTTTTCAACGCCGTCTTCCGGCTCATGCAGGCCATGGGCGTCAATGCACTGGACAAAGCTCATCCGGTGGAAAAATACCTGCGTGAGGCCGCCGTGTTTCCCCTTTATGACGCCGGCAATATCGGGATGCAGATGCGGAAGATCTGGGGCGTGATGCTGGACGATGCGTTCGATCCCAGGGCGATTGCCGATTCCAAACCCATAGCCTTCAAGAAGTCGATGGAAGGCGCTGGGACACTTGTCGCACCGCAAAATGGATTACCCGCAGACCGGGCTGACGCGCGACACAGTCAAAGACCAAGTTCACGGTCCAAATCCCAAGCGGCCGACTAGAGCGGTAGCCGATCATTCTGGATCGTATTCGGCAGCGGCGAAGTAGGTCGCGCACTCTGACGGCGTGAAGGTTGCGATCAGCCCTCCGATAGCGTCCCACAGCGTTTCGACACTGCGCGCTGCCGCCGTCCGGAGCGCGGATTTCAGTCTGGCGAAGGCGTTCTCTATCGGGTTGAAGTCGGGGCTGTAGGGCGGGAGGTAGAGCAGGCTGGCGCCGGCAGCCTCGATCGCCGGCCTGACCCCGGCGCCCTTGCGGCTGCCGAGGTTGTCCATGACGACGACGTCGCCGGGGCGCAGCTCGGGGACCAGGTGAATTGCCCCGGGTTTGCCGGAGGCATTTTGGTTTGAGTTAAGCTGCCAGCCTGCGCTCGTCGAGCTTGGCGTAGTAGCGTTCCTTGGCTTCGGCTGGCGGGATGTTGCCGATAGGCTCGAGCAGCCTGCGATGGTTGAACCAGTCGACCCAGGTCAGGGTGGCGAGCTCGACTGCCTCGAAGCTGCGCCATGGTCCGCACCGATGGATCACCTCGGCCTTGTAGAGACCGTTGATCGTCTCGGCGAGCGCGTTGTCATACGAGTCTCCAACGCTGCCGACGGAAGGCTCGATACCTGCCTCGGCCAACCGCTCAGTGTAGCGGATGCTGACGTATTGCGCGCCGCGGTCCGAGTGATGCACGACGCCGGCCTTGTGGGTGGGGCGTCGTTCGTGCAGCGCCTGCTCCAGGGCATCCAGCACGAAGGCTGCATGGGCAGTCCTGCTGACCCGCCAGCCGACAATCCTGCGAGCGTAGGCGTCGATCACGAAGGCCACGTAGACGAAGCCCGACCAGGTCGAGACATAGGTGAAGTCCGAGAGCCACAGCCGGTTTGGCGCAGGCGCATGGAACACCCGGTTCACGTGGTCGAGCGGGCACGGCGCCGCCTTGTCCTGCACGGTGGTGCGCACCGGCTTGCCACGGATGACGCCCTGCAGGCCGAGCTCAGCCATCAAGCGTTCGACGGTGCAACGCGCGACACCGAAGCCCTCGCGCACCATCTGCCGCCACACCTTGCGCCCGCCATACACCTCGAAGTTCTCGGCAAAGACGCGGCTGATCTCGGGCTTCAACGCCATGTCCCGCTTTGCACGCGTCGACAGCTTCATAGGGTCACAACGCTTGGCGGCGTGCGCGTGATAGGTGGACGGGGCGATCGGCAGCACTTTGCAGATCGGCTCGACCCCGTATGCCTCGCGGTGATCGTCGATGAAGGCTTTCATGGTTTGAACCGGCGGTCGAGCTCCGCCGCCGCAAAATAGGCCGACGCCTTGCGCAGGATCTCGT
>NZ_BANB01000571.1 GCF_000964365.1 Acidisphaera rubrifaciens HS-AP3
ATCCACCCACCAGCCGGTCGGGTGGGCGGCGAGCACGGGGGCGAGCGTGTCGGTGACGAGCTGCCGGTTCTGCACCCGCGCCGCGTTGGTGGCGAAGCGCGCATCCTCCAGCAGGTGCGTCAGCGCGAAGTTCTCGCAGAAGCGGCGGAAGGTCGGGTCGTTGCCGATCGACAGCACCATGTGCCCGTCCGCCGTCGCGAACACCTGATACGGCACGATGTTGGGATGCTGGTTGCCCAGGCGCGGCGGGTTTTCGCCCGTCGCGAGGTAGTTCATGCCCTGGTTGGCGAGCCAGGCGACATGGGTGTCGAGCATGCCGATGTCGATCTGCTGCCCCTGCCCCGTCGCCTCGCGGTGGCGGAGTGCCGCCAGCACGCCGATGCAGCCATAGAGGCCGGCGAACAGGTCGGCGACCGGCACGCCCACCTTCTGCGGCAGGCCGTCCGGCTCGCCGGTCAGGCTCATCACCCCGCCCATCGCCTGCACGAGGCTGTCATAGCCGGGCCGGGGCGCATACGGGCCGGTCTGCCCGAAGCCGGTGATGGAGCAGTAGATCAGGCCGGGATGCGCGGCGTGGAGCTGTTCGTAGCCCAGGCCGTATTTGGCGAGCGCGCCGACCTTGAAGTTCTCCACCAGGATGTCGCTCTGCGCGATCAGGCGGCGGGCGATCGCCTGCCCCTCCGGCTGGGCGATGTCGAGGGTGACGGAGCGCTTGTTGCGGTTCACGCCGAGGAAATAGGCGCTCTCGGTCGTGCCGGGCATGACGGGCGGGGCAAAGCCGCGGGTGTCGTCGCCGGCGCCGGGCTTTTCGATCTTGATCACGTCGGCCCCGAGATCGGCGAGCATCTGCACGCAGGTCGGCCCGGCGAGGACGCGGGTGAGGTCGAACACCGTCAGCCCCGCGAGCGGCCCGCCCGACCGTGTCTGTGCACCCTGATCCGCCATCCTGCCCACCCCCTGAAGCGTGTTCGTCCGGACCCGGCTTGGGGCAGAGGCGGTCCGGGTTGTCAAGGAAGGAGGGGCGGGGGGAGCGCATCACTTTGAAATGCAAGTGCTATGCCCCTGCTTCGCGCGCATTTTATCCGGCGCTATAACTATTTCTCAATGGCGCTTACGGAGGCGAGTGGTGTCGGAAGACAGGTTCGGCGATCCCCCGCAGAATGGGAGGCAAGTCAGGTTAACGTCAGGGCATACGGCCGCGCCCCCGTATAACGTCGAGGTATGGGAAAATGGGGTCTTGACAAAGTTGCTGAAGTTTACATCCCGCGAGGACGCCGAGCGGTGTCAGCGCGAGGAGCTGATGCGGTAATCCCTAAAGGCCTCTGAAGCGAGAAGCGGCACCACCGGCCCAAGGCCGGCATTTGGCCTCCCGCCCCGGCGGCGATAGGTTGCCGCAAGACCATCCGGAGGAACCGCCATGCTTGACCGACCGCAGCCCGCCACCCCGCAGGAGCCGACGATGGACGAGCGCGCGCTCGCCCGTGCCCTGTCGGGCCATCACTATATCGGCGGCCGGTTCGTCCCTGCCCGCTCCGGCAAGACGTTCGCGGTGGTCAACCCGGCGACCGGCGAGACCATCGCCGAGGCGGCCGAGGGCGACGCGGCGGACGTGGACGCGGCGGTCGAGGTCGCGGCGGCGGCGCAGAAGGACTGGGCGAAGCTGCCGGCCCGCAAGCGCGGCGCGCTGGTCGCGCAGTGCGCGGCCGTGCTGACGCAGCACAGCGAGGAGCTGGCGCGGCTGATCGCGCTCGAGACCGGCAAGGCGCTGCGCACCGAAAGCCGGGTCGAGGCGGGCGTGGTCGCCGACATCTTCGCCTTCTACGGCGGTCTCGGCAGCGAGCTGAAGGGCGAGAGCGTGCCCTTCGCTCCGGACGTGCTGTCGGTGACGGTGCGCGAGCCGCTGGGCGTGGTCGGCGCGATCATTCCGTGGAACGTGCCGCTGCTGCTGATGGCGCTGAAGGTCGCCCCGGCGCTGGTCGCCGGCAACACGGTGGTCGTGAAGTCCGCCGAGGAGGCGCCGCTGACGGTGCTGCGGCTGTGCGAGCTGCTGGGCCGGGTGCTGCCGGCGGGCGCGTTCAACATGCTGTCCGGCTTCGGCCCGGAATGCGGCGGGCCGCTGGTCGCGCACAGGAAGGTGCGCAAGGTCACGTTCACCGGCAGCGTCGAGGTCGGTCGCATCGTGTCCAAGGCAGCGGCAGAGAAGCTGATCCCCGTCACGCTCGAACTCGGCGGCAAGTCGCCGATGATCGTGTTCGCCGACTGCGACTTCGAGAAGACGGTGATGGGCGCGATCACGTCGATGCGCTTCACCCGCCAGGGCCAGAGCTGCACGGCGGCGAGCCGCATCTATGTCGAGCGGCCGATCTATGACCGGTTCGTCGCGGCGCTGGCCGAGAAGGTCGACGCGATGGTGATGGGCGACCCGCTGGACGAGAAGACCGACATCGGCACCATCATCAGCCCCGACCAGTTCGCCAAGGTGCAGGGCTTCATCGAGGAAGGGCTGAAGACCAAGGGCGCCACCGGGCGCGCGTGCTCCGCCATGCCGAAGGACGCGGCGCTGAAGAAGGGGCTGTTCATCCAGCCGCACATCTTCACCGGCCTGCCCAACGACAGCCGGCTGGTGCAGGAGGAGATCTTCGGCCCGGTGACGGTGGTGTTCCCGTTCGACAATCCCGACGAGGTGCTGGCGGCGGCCAATGACAGCGACTACGGCCTCGCGGCCTCCGTCTGGACCAACAACCTGAAGATCGGGCTGAAGTTCGCCCACGCGCTGGAGGCGGGGCTGGTGCAGGTCAACCAGAACCTCGTGGTGCAGGCCAACCTGTCCTATGGCGGGGTGAAGTCGTCCGGGCTCGGCAAGGAAGCCAGCCTTGAGGCCATGCTGGAACACTTCATGCACAAGAAGACCATCATGGTGAACTATCAGTAGGTCCGGCGTTATCGCTGCGGCCGTGATCGTGCGGCCGCAGCGACGGGGTTCCCATGGATCAGGCCGCCGGCGCGGACTCGCCGCACCTTGAGCAGGACGAGCAGGACCAGGCGGCCGCGCACAGCGCGCCCCGCGCGCTGGTCATACACGAAATCGTCCGCGCCGAGGGCGAGGAGGCGCTGTCGCGCACCGCGTCGGCGCTGCTCTGGTCCGGGCTCGCCGCCGGCCTGTCGATGGGATTCTCCTTCCTCGTCGAGGCACTGATCGCGAGCCGGCTGCCCGATACCCCGATCCGGCATCTGTTCGAGAGCTTCGGCTACTGCATCGGCTTCCTGATCGTCATCCTCGGCCGGCAGCAATTGTTCACCGAAAGCACGCTGACGGTGGTGCTGCCGGTGCTGACGCGCCGCACGGTGGAGGCGGCGGGGGCGCTGCTGCGGCTGTGGGGGATCGTGCTGGCGGCCAACATCGCCGGCACCTGGGTCTTCGCGTGGCTGCTGACCGCGCCCGGCGTGTTCCGGCCGGAGGTGGTGGAAGCACTCGCGACGCTCGCCCGCGCGCCGACCGAGGGCACGTTCCCGGTGACGCTGGTGCGCGCCGTGTTCGCCGGCTGGCTGGTGGCGACGATGGTCTGGCTGCTGCCGAGCGCGCGGTATGCGCGGTTCTTCGTCGTTGTGCTGATCACCTTCGTGGTCGCGCTGGGCGGGCTCGCGCATGTCATCGCCGGATCGGTGGAGGCGGGGTATGCCGTGCTGACGGGCGCGTCCACGATCGGTGCCTATGCGTGGCGATTCCTGGTGCCGACCCTGCTGGGCAACACGCTGGGCGGCGTCGCGTTCGTGGCCTTGCTCAACCACGCCGCCATCGCGCCGGAGATACGTCCCGAGTAGCGCCGCCGGGGCAGGTTCCGGCCGCGCGCGACGTGCTCTAGGCTCGTGCGCAAGCGGGAGGATGCGCATGCAACAGCTCAGGGATCGGGTCGCCTTCATCACCGGGGGTGCGAACGGCATCGGCTATGCCATGGCGGCGAGCTTCGCGCGGGCGGGGATGAAGCTCGCGCTGGCGGACAAGGACGAGGGCGCGCTCGATCGCGCGGTGGGGCGGCTCGCGGACGCGGGCGCCGCGGTGATCGGGGTCAAGGTGGACGTCACCGACCGCGACGCGATGGAGGTCGCGGCGGCGTCGGTGGAGGCGACGTTCGGCGCCGTGCACGTGCTGTGCAACAACGCCGGCATCGGCGCCGCGACGCCGGTTGCGCTGACCACGCCGCAGGAATGGGACGCGACGATCGCGATCAACGTCACCGCGATCTATAACGGCCTGCGCGCCTTCCTGCCGCGCATCCTGCGGCACGGCGAGGGCGGGCACATCGTCAACACCGCGTCGATGGCCGGGCTGGTGCCGACGCCGGGGATGGCGGCCTATTCGGCGAGCAAGTTCGCGGTCGTGGGCCTGACGGAGACGCTGCACCAGGAGCTGCGGCCGCAGGGAATCGGTGTCACGCTGCTGTGCCCCGGCTTCGTGCGCACGGGGCTGATGGACAGCTCGCGCCGCGAGACCGGCGACGCGCCGCCCGATCCGGGCCGCGACGCCGCGCAGGCGCGCATCGACCGCGCCATCGCCGGCGGCATCGAGGCAGAGGTGGTGGGCGAGATGGTGCTCGCCGCGATCCGCGAGGACCGGCTGTACCTGCCGACGACCGCCAAGTACCGCGATCTGATCGAGGGGCGGCTGCGCGCGCTGCTCGCCGCACTCGACGCGCTGCCGCCGGGGCAGTAGCGGCTATTTCGCCGGCAGCCCCTTCGCCCCGTCGGTCTCCGCGCCGTTGAAGTCGGCGCGGTCGAGGCGGGCGCCGGTGAAGTCGGCGCCCTGGAGATGCGCGCCCACGAAATCGGCGTCCGAGAGATCGGCGCCGTTGAAATGCGCGCCGCGCAGCTTCGCGAAGCGGAACGTGACATGGCCGAGGCCGGCGCCGGTGAAGTCCGCGCCGTCGAGGTTGCAGCTCATGAACTCGCTGCGCAGCAGGCCCATCGACTGGTTGGCCATGACGACGGTCATGTGCGCGCCGCGGAAACTGGCGCCGCGCATGTCGTCGAAGGAGAAATGCACGGTGTCGCGGCTGTCCGACAGGTCGGTGCCGACGAAGCTCGCCGCCTGGTCGGGCGTGTTGTCCATGGCGGCGGAGGTGACGATGGTCTGCAGGTTCGCGCCGCGCATGTTGGCATGGTCGAAGCGGGCGCGGATGAACCAGGCGAAGGTGAGGTCCGCGCCGTGCAGGTCGGCGCCGGTCAGGTCGGCGCCCACCAGCTTGACGCCGTGCAGGTTGGCGCCCGCGAGGTTGGCGTGGCGCAGGTCCGCGCCGCTGAGGTCGAGGCCGGTGAGGTCGTCGCCCGCCATGTCGCGCCCCGACAGGTCCGCATGCCCCGCCGGCGCGCCGGCGACGAGGGCGCGCACGTCGGGCGCGGTGAGGTGACCGCCGGT
>NZ_BANB01000570.1 GCF_000964365.1 Acidisphaera rubrifaciens HS-AP3
GGCGGCTTCGGCGCGGGCGTCCTCCAGCCGCGCGCCCGCGTCGTTCAGCGCGTCGATGATGCGGTCCAGTTCGCGCTCGCCGGTGCGGTCGATCGCCGGGATGCCAGCCGGCCCCGCCGCCGCCAGCGCGCGCTCGATGCCGCGCAGATGCCGGTTCCACGTCAGCAGCGTGCCGCCCAGCCACAGCGCCATCGCCACTATCAGCCCGGCAAGCACGGCCAGTCCCGCCGCGAGCGGACGGAAGCCCGGCACGTCGTGCACCCGTGTCATCGCCCAGCCGGTCAGGCGGGGAATCGGCCCGGGCAGCAGGCAGGCACGCAGCAGGAGCGTCTGGTTGCCCCGCGTCTCGCGCCGGCCGATCGACGCTTCCTCGCGCAGCGCGGCGCGGTTGATCGCCTCGATCCGCGCCCGCTCGGCCGCCGGCAGGTCGGTCTTGGGCGTGCCGCCCTGATAGGTCGGATAGGCATAGGCGAGCGGCCCGGCGCCGCCCTGCCAGATGCCGCCCTCCACCTCCGGCTGCTGCGCGAGGGCGATGCCGGTCGCGATCGCGAGGTTGCCGCGCACCGCCGCCGAGGCCGGATCGGGGCGCGCGCCCTGCCAGCCGGACGTGTAGAAATCGTAGCGGTCGCGGATCAGGTCGCAGGCACGCGCCACCACCGCCTCGGCCCGCGCCACCTGCGCGGCGGTCGACTCGCGATACAGCGCCACCATCACGCCGCCCACCGCCAGACAGGCGACCAGCGACAGGCCCCATACCACGCCGAGGCGCGCGCGCAGCGAACGGGCGGCCGGCATCGCCTCAGCCGCCGGTCAGGGCCACAGGACGACCCGCCCGCGCACGCCCGCCGCGACCGCGCGATAGGCCGCCGCCCCGTCGGCCAGCGCATAGCGCTGGGCAATCGGTAGCGGGCGATAGGCGCCGGAATCGAAATAAGGGGTCAGGGCGGCGAGGATGCGCGCGCTTTCCGTCATGCCGAGCTTGCGGCTGTCGGCGCCGATCAGCCGCGTCTCGTTGCGATAGAGGTCGATCAGGTCGATCGGCACCACCCGTCCGGTCGTGGCGCTGACGGCGATCACCCGGCCGCGCCGCGCCGCGGCGGCCAGTGCCACGGGCGTCATCGCCGTCCCGCCCACCGTGTCGAAGACGAGCGCCGCCCCCGCACCGCCCGTATGCGCGCGGATTTCGGCGGCGATGTCGGGTGCGTCTGCGCTC
>NZ_BANB01000569.1 GCF_000964365.1 Acidisphaera rubrifaciens HS-AP3
CGGCAAGCCCACGCGTCGGCGCGCCCTGGCGCGCGGCCCGGCGCGCAGCCGCCGCCGATGGCCCGAAGGAACGTCCGCCCACGATGCCACGCACGCGCATCCTGTCCGACGAGGTGGTCCTGGAACGCGCCATGGCGGTGTTCTGGCAGAACGGCTATGCCGGCACGTCGCTGCGCGATCTGACGCGCGCGACGGGGCTCAGTACCGCCGCCCTGTACCACCGCTACGCAGACAAGGACGGCCTGTTCGTCGCGGTGCTGCACCGCTATGCGGAGGAGGGGCTGGCGGCGCGCATCGCGCGGCTGGCCGGCACCGATCCGCCGCTCGCGGCCATCAGTGGCTTCCTCGACGAGCTGATCGCGTCATCGCTGGCCGATCCGGACCGTCGCGGCTGCCTGCTGGTCAACACAGCACTCGACGGCGCCGCGATGTCGGAGGCGGCGCGGCGGCTGGTGCGCGAGCGCTTCGCCGCGGTGGAGGCGTTCTTTGCCCGGTGTCTGCGCCGCGCGGTCGCGGCGGGCGCGCTC
>NZ_BANB01000568.1 GCF_000964365.1 Acidisphaera rubrifaciens HS-AP3
CAAGCTGCCGGTTGCGTCGTCGTGAACGGCATGATCGAGCGCCTTACTGGCATACCGTATCGCGGCGAGCGGCGAAGCGTCCACCTGCGCGGACTCGGCCGTCAGGCTGTCCCACCAGACAAACTCTCTCTTACGGCAGCATGACGCGGCACGCGGCACGCGGCGTCGGCCGCGCGAATGACGAGATGGGCATGAAGAGCGACCCGGTCGCCGCTGGCGCTGATTGGCAAAACCTCGATCGCGACCATGTCGCACGCAAATGCGCTGCCGGCTTTCTCGCGTAGGCGCCGGATGATGGTCGATAGGATGGAACTCAGCTTGGCATGGGATGATCGAAGGTTGACGATCGGATTTTCAGCGTCGGCCGGATGAACTGTCGCCAGCACGACGCGCCTGATGCCATGTTCCTCGGCGAAGTCCGCATAGCGCTCGACATTGCGCTGTGCCCGCCGATGCGCCTCGTCGGCAAAGCCCGACCAGTTCCGACGTTTACCCACCAAGTGCAGCAACCTTCCGCCGAGAGCGGGACTCGAAGGCAACCAGAAGCTCCGCCGGTATACATCGCTTCCGGACATGCCGCCCGCGATCAGGCCCTGCGCGACCCTTGACGCCCGTTCTTCCCTGGAGTCGTTCTTTGAGGCATGCGGACCCGATTGTTGCCGGCTCGCCGGCGCTGGACGCCCTGAGAAAAACACGCGCTACCGCCCACCAGAGGTGGTGCACGCATCAAGGTGGGTGGACTGTGCCGCGGCGCATGCTGGCCGGGCCGGGTGCGCCGTGGCCCGGCTTGCCTCCCATGCCTCGAGGTCGCTGACTCGCCATGCCACGGTGCGGGGTCCAAGGCTGACGGCCGCGGGGAAGCGGCCGTCTGCCATCCAGGCATAGACCGTCGCCCGAGCCACGCCGTATCGGGCGAGAACCGCAGGCAAGCGTAGAAATGCAGGCATTGTTGTATGTCCTTGGCAGTCGTTGCGCTGCCTCGGATCCTCTCGTCACGACCTGCGCGACCGCAGAGGAAAAATCGCCTCGCCCGTGTGGAAATTCCAAAAGTCGCTCTGAATCAGTAGATTAGCGTTACCGATCGTTCCGCCCGCTTTGCTTCAACAAGGGCTGCAACACGCTGCCTGGCTCGCCGGGCGTGGGTCGAGCCGGGTAATCAGACATGAGGTAAATCGACGTAACGACGTGATATGGACACGAGGTGATCGGACATTCGGCTTAGGCTAGAGGTCCAGGCGCCCTTGCCCGGCAACAGGCGCGCGGCCAGGCCGCGTTGATCTTTTGGCGGGAGCCTGAGGCTGTTTACGGCGAAGCGGCATCTTCGTCCCGGAGGCGACGCGGCCCGACACGGCCCTGCTTCGCTTCGCGACTTCAGTTGGAGCCTTCGCCCCTTGCTTCCGGCCTGGACGCGCGGTCGACCGCAGATCGCGCACCGCGTGGCTGACCTGACGAGGTGTCAGGCGAAACTCGCCGGCAATGCTTGCGACGCTGCCGTGGGCACCGTGCAATTCAATAAACCGGGCGCGGATGCGTTGCCGCTGGGTGGGGTCGGTCCGCGCCTGCCCACTGGCGACGCCGCCACGTAACCGAGCACGCTGGCGTTTCAGGTCGACGAGCCGCTGCTCCAACGCAGCAATCATCCTGTCCAGCGTGCTGATCTTTGCCGCGGCATCTGCCCGATGCGCGGTTTGATCAGCCCGGCGCGGCATCCGTGCCCTGACAGAAACGCGCCCAGTCTTCCATCATCGCATGACGACGCTGAAGCATGTCGCCGCGTCGATATGCCGCCTCTACCTTGTCGCTGATCACGTGCGCCAGCGCCATCTCGGCCAGCTCGCGCGGATAGGTCGTCTGCTCGGCAACCCAGTCCCGGAAGCTGCTCCTGAAACCATGCGCGGTTATGTCGTCATGCCCCATGCGGCGCAGGAGCTGGGCGAAAGCCATGTTGGACAGCGGCGCACCTTGCCGGCGGCCGGGCAGCACGTGCTCGCCTGTGGCTGTCTCACGCAACCTGTCGAGCAGCGACAGCGCCGGCGAAGACAGGGCGACACGATGCTCGCGCCGCGCCTTCATGCGCGTCGCGGGCACCACCCATAGCCCGGCCTTGAGCTGGAACTCGTCCCAGGTCGCACCCAGGACCTCGCCCGAGCGTGCCGCGGTCAGTATCTGCAGCTCCAGGCCGCGCGCCGCGAGGCCCGACTGCTCACGAAGGGATTGCATGAACGCTGGCATATCCGCATACGGCAAAGCTGCATGATGGGTGACGCGCTGCACACGGCTGCGCGCTGGCAGCAGCTTATCGAGGTGGCCGCGCCACCTGGCTGGATTGGCGCCTGCGCGCAGGCCCCATGCGGCGGCCCAGTCAAGAACCGCCTCAACGCGGCCGCGCACCCGATTTGCTGTCTCGGTGCGTTCAGCCCAGATCGGTTGCAGCACGCGAAGGACATGGTCGGTGTCGATG
>NZ_BANB01000567.1 GCF_000964365.1 Acidisphaera rubrifaciens HS-AP3
CGAGCATCCGTCCCGCCTCCCGGGCGGCGGCGCCGCCCGGACGGAGGGCATCGACACGCAGCAGCCAGTCCAGCGCGTCGGGCACCGGGGTCGCGCCCTCCGCCGCCAGTCCGGCGAGGGCCATGCCGGTCAACAGCGCCGCATCTGCATCCTCGACCTGCTCCGGACGAGCGGCGCCGAGCCATGCGCGGCACCGCGCGGCCGCTCCCGCATAGTCGCCCGCCTCGATCGCTTCGATCGCGGCAGCCAGATGCAGCAGGCGAGGCTGGGCATGCATGCCGGCCAGGATGCCCTGGCCGGCTCACCAAACCGCTAACGCGGCTGCATGCGGATCGCGCCGTCGAGACGGATCGTCTCGCCGTTCAGCATCGGGTTCTCGACGATATGCACCGCGAGGGCGGCGTATTCCGGCGGCTCGCCCAGCCGCGACGGGAACGGCACCTGCGCACCCAGGCTCGCCCGCACCTCTTCCGAGAGGCCCATCAGGAGCGGCGTCAGGAACAGCCCGGGCGCGATCGTGTTCACCCGGATCGCGTGCTGCGCGAGGTCACGGGCGATCGGCAGCGTCATCCCGACGACGCCGCCCTTCGACGCCGAGTAGGCCGCCTGTCCGATCTGTCCCTCGAACGCCGCGACCGATGCGGTGTTGACGATCACGCCGCGCTCCTCGCCCTGCGGCGGCATCGTCAGCGCCCGCGCCGCGAACAGGCGGATCATGTTGAACGTGCCGATCAGGTTGACGTTGATCACCCGCACGAACGCGTCGAGCGGATACGGCCCCTGCTTGCCGACGATGCGATGCGATCCGCCGATCCCGGCGCAGTTGATCAGGATGCGGGGCGCGCCGTGGGCCTTTTCCACCGCCGCGATCGCCGCCGTGGCCGCCGCTTCGTCGGCCACGTTGCAGACGCACGCCAGACCGCCGATCTCGTCGGCCACGCTTTTGGCGTTCGCCTCGTTCAGGTCGATCACGCCCACCTTGGCGCCGCGCGCGGCCAGCGCGCGCGCGGTCGCGGCACCCAGCCCCGAGCCGCCACCGGTTACGATGGCGACGCTGCCCTTGATGTCCATTATCGGTGCTCCCGTCAGTGTGCCGCGGCGTCGATCAGCAGACGCGCCGCGTATTTGCTCTCCAGCCGCAGGCCGACATCCATCGGCACGAGGCACGCCTGATAGGCGAGCTGCTGCACCGCGTCCGCCGCGGGCGACCGGCCGCCGGTCGCCTTGCGCTGCAGCGCGTTCGCGACCGCGAACTGTCCACCGCCGTGATGCGTGCGCGGATCGGCGCCGGGCAGCCGGAACGTCTTGGTGTCCCAGGCGCGGACCGCCGCCTCGGCCCCGGCCGACTGCACCCACGCGGTGGCACGGGCGAGCACCGCATCGGCAGGCACGATCTCGTCGACGAGTTTCGCCGCCTGCGCGTCCGCCGCCGTCAGCGACCCGCCATGAAGCAGCTTCAGCGCCGCAATCGCCCCCGCCATCCGCACGAGACGCTGCGTCGCCCCGCCCGACGGGATACGCGCCTCCGACACGCGCGGCATGCCGAGCCGCAACGCCGCGTCATCGGCGACGACGCGGCGATGGCAGGCCAGCGCCACCTCGAACGCGCCGCCGGACAGGCTGGCGCCGATCGCCGCAGCGGCAGGCTTGCCGCCCGTCTCGAGACGCCGCAGCGCCGATTGCAGGACGGAGACGCGCGCCAGCGCCGCCTTCCGCCGCGCCGCCGCGTCCGTGACGGCGCGCAGCTCGGCCGCCACGGCGCCGGCATCCGCCCCGCCCGCCTGTTCGGAGGCGGTCGGGAAGTGGATCACGATGCCGCGGACGGCCTGATCACCGAGCAATGCGTCGATCGCCGCCGCGACCGTGCCGGACGTGGCCGCATCGAGGGCATCGAGCCCCTGCGGCAGGTCGACCGTCAGGATGCCGACGCCATCGGCGCCGACGGCATGGGTCACGCCGCCCATCAGACGCGCTCGATGATGGTGGCGGTGCCCATGCCGGCCCCGACGCACAGCGTGACCAGCGCCGTATTGAGATCCCGCCGCTCCAGCTCGTCGAGCACGGTGCCGAGGATCATCGCGCCGGTCGCGCCGAGCGGATGCCCCATCGCGATCGCGCCGCCGTTCACGTTGAGCTTGTCGTTGTCGATCTCCAGCAGCTTCTGGAACAGCAGCACGACGGAGGCGAACGCCTCGTTCAGCTCGAACAGGTCGATGTCGTCGACCGTCATGCCCGCGCGCTTGAGCACCTTGCGCGTCACCTTCTCCGGCCCGGTCAGCATGATGCAGGGCTCCGAGCCGATGGAGGCAAACGCCCGTATGCGCGCGCGCGCCTTGAGCCCAGCGGCGATGCCCGCCTCCTTCGAGCCGAGCAGCACCGCCGCGGCGCCGTCGACGATGCCGGACGAATTGCCGCCGGTGTGCACGTGACGGATGGCGTCCACTTCCGGGTAGCGCAGCTTCGCCACCGCGTCGTAGCCGCAGTCCTCGCCGAGCGAGGTGAACGCGGGCTTCAGCGCGCCGAGGCTCTGCATGTCGGTGGCCGGACGCATGTGCTCGTCGGTCGCGAGCAGCGTGTCGCCGAGCACGTCCGTCACCGGCGCGATGGAGCGGGCGAAACGTCCCTCGGCCCAGGCCTGGGCCGCGCGCCTCTGGCTCTGCACCGCATAGGCATCCACGTCGTCGCGGAAGAAGCCCCATTTCGTCGCGATCAGGTCGGCCCCGATGCCCTGCGGCGCGAAATACGTCTTGAAAGCCACTTCCGGGTTGGTGTGCCACGCGCCGCCGTCGCTGCCGATCGGCACGCGCGACATGCTCTCGACCCCGCCGCCGATCACCATGTCGGACTGGCCCGACATGACCTGCGCCGCCGCCATGTTCGTTGCCTCCAGGCCGGACGCGCAGAAGCGGTTGATCTGAACGCCCGCGACGGTCTCGGCATAGTCGGCACACAGGACGGCGACGCGGGCGATGTCATGTCCCTGCTCGCCGACCGGCATCACGCAGCCGAGCACGACGTCATCGACCAGCGACGTGTCCAGCCCGTTGCGGTCGCGCACCGCGCGCAGCACGCCGGACGCCAGATCGATCGGCGCCACTTCATGCAGCGCGCCGTCGGGCCGTCCGCGCCCGCGCGGCGTGCGCACATGGTCATAGATATAGCAGTCGGTCATGCCGCCCCTCTCGGCCGATCCACCCGCCGCCTACAGGCTGCGCGCGATCAGCTCCTTCATGATTTCGTTGCTGCCGCCGTAGATCATGCCGATCCGCGCGTCAGCCCAAAGATGCGCGATCGGATACTCGGCCATGTAGCCATAGCCGCCGAACAGCTGGAGGCAGCGGTCCGCGATCTCGCACAGGGTCTGCGACCCCCACCATTTCGACATCGCCGCCGTCGCCGCGTCGAGTTCGCCGGCGACCAGCCGCTCCACGCACCAGTCCATGAACACGCGGCCGATGGTCGCCTGCGTCTTGGCCTCGGCCAGCACGAAGCGGGTGTTCTGGAAATCGAACAGGCTTTGCCCGAACGCCTGCCGCTCGCGCACATAGCGCAGCGTCTCGGCGATCGCCGTCTCCATCGCCGCAACCGATCCCACGCCGATCACCAGCCGCTCCTGCGGCAGCTGCGACATCAGCTGATGAAAGCCCCGCCCCTCGGCGCCGAGCAGCGCGTCGGCGGGCAGCTTCACGTCGTCGAAGAACAGTTCCGACGTGTCCTGCGCATGACGGCCGATCTTCTCGAGGTTGCGGCCGCGCCGGAACCCCTGGGCCTTCGCCGCCTCGACGATGAACAGCGACACGCCGCGCGCGCCCGCCTCCGCATCGGTCTTGGCGGCGACGATGACGAGATCCGCGAGCTGGCCGTTCGAGATGAATGTCTTCTGCCCGCGCAGGGTCCAGCCGTTGCCGTCGCGCCGCGCCGTCGTGCGCATCGACTTGAGATCGGAGCCGGCCCCCGGCTCGGTCATCGCGATGGCGCCGACCATGTCGCCGCGCGCCATCGCCGGCAGGTAGTGCAGACGCTGCGCCTCGGTCCCGTAATGCAGAATGTATGGCGCCACGATCGCGTTGTGCAGACTGAGCGCAAGATCGCCGAAGCCGATGCGGGCGAGCTCCTCGATCAGCACCGCCTCGTGCCGAAAGGTGCCGCCGCCGCCGCCGTATTGTTCGGGTATGGCGAGGCAAAGCAACCCGGCCGCGCCGGCGGCGGACCATACCGCGCGATCGACGCACCCCTCGCGCCGCCACCGGTCGCGATGCGGCACGACCTCGCGTTCGAGGAACCGCCGTATGCTGCTGCGAAGGTAGTCGAGTTCGGAGCCGCCAGCCATGTCGTCCATGGCCGGACGCTACATACGCCCCGGTAGGGTGGCAAGACGCCGCGTCCCTCGCCGCCCGCGCGACGGCCAAGCACGGCGCGCAAACCCGATGGGGCGCCACGCCGGCCGAAGCGCCCGACGCAAGCCGTCATATCGAAAGAGGATCGGCCGGGGAAATGGTAGCGGCGGACGGATTTGAACCGCCGACCAAGGGATTATGATTCCCCTGCTCTACCGCTGAGCTACGCCGCCACGGAACGCGCGGGACATACTGCGCCCGGCGCGTTTGCGTCAACCAAGCGGTGCCGGGGGCGCGATGAAGCCGCCGCCGAGCACGCGGCCGCCGTCATAGAACACGCAGGCCTGCCCGGGCGCCGCCAGCGCCGGCGCGTCGAGCAGCGCCAGCCCGCCGCCCCGGTCGTCGAGCGTCACGGTCGCGGGCTGCGGCGCCTCCCGCGCGCGCAGCTTGACCTAGATCGGAAGAGCACACGTCTGAACTC
>NZ_BANB01000566.1 GCF_000964365.1 Acidisphaera rubrifaciens HS-AP3
CGATTCGCCGGTCAGCAGACGCTCCGGATAGGCGGTGACGAAGATGACCGGGGCATAGTGGCTTTCCACGATCCGTGCCACCGCCGTCTTGCCGTCCCCGCCGATGCCGAGGTTGATGTCGGCGAGGATCAGGCCCGGCCGGGTGCGCCGCGCGATATCCACGGCCTGTTGTTCGGTGGTGGCGACGCCCACGACGCGGTGGCCGCAATTCTGGACGAGTTCCTCGATGTCCATGGCGATGATCGGCTCGTCCTCGATGATGAGAACGTCGGTCGCCGCCGAGGCATGCAGCCGCGCCCGCGCGTCCGCCAGCGCCCGATCCGCCGCGTCCTCGTCCAGGCCCACGATGCGGGCGGCATCGGCCAGCGGCAGATCCTCGAGCGAGGTCAGCAGAAGCAGTTGCCGCTGCCCGACGGACAGCCCCTCGTCCCCCGCGCCCTGTCCACGTGGCCCCCCCCCGCCGAAGCCTGCCGCCGCGCCAGCCGCATTGAACCGGCCGGTGACATGGGCATACAGGGCCAGCCGCGGCTCCTGCTCGACCGCATACGGGTCGGCGAGGATGGCCCGGAGACTGTCCGCCACCAGGGCATCGCCGGTGCCCTGGCTGCCGGTCAACGCCCGGGCGTAGCGCCGTCCATAGGGCAGCGCGCGTATCAGTTCGTCACGATGCAGGCCGATCATCCCCGTTGTACCCCTTGCGGTGCGGATGCCGGAGGCAGAGCCTGCACCAGATCATGACCCGTACCGCCGCGCCTGCGCCAGACACGGCTGCGGCACCAGACGCCGCAGCGGTCGAGCCGAACCCATCAAGCACTGCTATCGCGGCGGAGGCACGACCGGTTGCAGACCGCCGCGCGGAACTTGCGCGCCTTGTGCCGGATTTACGTGCCTACGCCCGGTTTCTGGCCCGTGACCGGGCCTCGGCCGACGATCTCGTGCAGGACACGCTGGTCCGGGCGCTCGGCGCGCTCGACCGTTACCAGCCCACTCATACCCTGCGCGCCTGGGCGTTTACCATCCAGCGCAACGTCTTCTTCGAACAGACACGCCGCCGCCGCACGGAACGGCGGGTGCTCGCCGAGGCCGCCCCCGACTCGGAGCCGATGGTCGGCCCGCATCAGGAGGGCGAGGCGCACATCGCCGACCTGCAGCGGCTTTTGTGGACCCTGCCGCCGCTGCTGCGCGAGGCGCTGGTGCTCGTGGGCGCGCAGGGGCTGAACTACGAGGAAGCGGCCGCGATCTGCGCCGTGCCGGTGGGCACCGTGAAGGCACGCGTGTCGCGCGCGCGCACGCGGATCGCCCGGGCGATGGACGGGGCACCGGACGCCGTTGCGGAGACCGCCGCCCGCGCAAAGCCCGACGAGGCGGCGTAGGCGGACCGGCTGCCGCCGCGGCGGGACTCACGATTTCGTTATCCCGAGGTGATGCCGCGGCCGCAACCGTCCGCTCGGGTCGTTCATTGGTCGGTTACTAGAGGGAGATGGACCGACGATGAGCGACACGCCGAGCTTCCATGACCAGGTGATTGCGATCCTGCCCAAGCTGCGGGTGCAGGCGCTGGCGCTGACCCGCAACCGCGCGGCGGCCGAGGATCTGGTTCAGGACGCCGTCTGCAACGCCCTCGCGGCGCAGACCAGCTTCATTCCGGGCACGAACTTCGCCGCCTGGATGCACCGCATTCTTCGCAACCGCTTCATCTCGAACCTTCGCAAGCGGCGCGATACCACTGATATCGATGATGTTCCGGCGCATGTGTTCGCGACCGACGCGGCGCACGAGGATCGTCTGGCGCTGAAGGAACTGGGTCAGGCGATGAACCGCCTTCCGGCCGATCAGCGCGAGGCGCTGGTGATGGTCGTCGTCCACGGCATGAGCTACGAGGCGCTGGCCGAGGCGACGGGCTGCGCCGTCGGCACGGCGAAAAGCCGCGTGTTCCGCGCGCGCCGCCAGCTCGAAGCATGGCTGATGGGCGAGACGCCGACCCAGGTCGAGCGCGAGGAGCGGGCCGAGAAGGCGGCGGGCGGTAAGCGTCCGGGCGACCAGGCGCGACGCATCGCGGCGGCCGACCGTCACCTCTCACTGTTGTAATTCTCGCCATCATGTGATGTGACTGCTCAGGGATCGCGAGTAGCCGGCTCGGCTGGGTATTTGCCGGCCAGAGACAACAAAAAATGGCAGATAAGGACGCGGCGTATCGGCGGCGGCCTCCCGGTTCGGGTGGCACGCCGCCATCCGCCGGGACGAACAAGACAGACGCCGCGTTCGATGTCTGGCTGCAGCGCAGCTTACACCAGCTGTACGATACGGTTGCGCGTGAGCCGATCCCGGACGAGTTGCTCCGCCTGATCGAGGCCGATCGGGCTAAACCGGAAGCCCAGCCGGACGAGGCTTAGGCCGCGGCCATGTTCACAGATGCATCAGGGCGTGCGCAGGCCCCGACGGCCGGCGCGCGCTGGTCGTCGCATGGGCGCCCACGATGACCGCCGAACGTCGCGGCTCGCCGTTTGCCTTCGGCAGCATCCGGTCCCGGCTGATCCTCGTGCTGTGGGTATCCGCCATCCCGCTGGTCACGCTGACCGGCATCCTCACATGGCGCGACTATCAGTCGACGCTGCGCGACGTAGAGGCAAACGCCGCCATCGCGCGCGAGGACGCGGTCGCGCAGGCGCGTGCGAGCCTCTACGCCACCCGTCATATTCTCGCCGTGCTCGGCCGCCGGCTGGCCCCGACCGCCGGCGTCGATTGCGGCGTGACGCTGCGCGACGCCGCGCTGTTCGCGTCGAACCGCGACGAGGTGCTGGCGCTGCTCAACCCGGCGGGCGAGGTGGTGTGCGCCAGCGATACCGCCGCCGCCGCGTCCGTCGCGCAATCGTGGCGCGACCGGGCCGCCCGCGCGCAGGCGGAAGGACGCGCGTCCGGCGATACGGCGACGGTCTGGTCCATCTCCGCGACGGGCGTGGGTTGGATGCTCGGCGTGGCCGTGCCGGTGGGCGCGTCGCTACTGCCCCCCTGGGCGTCCGCCCCGGACGCGTCGGCGTTGCCGGCGGCTGCGCCGTCGGTCGCGCCACCGGACGGGGCGCGACCGAACAGGGCCGGGACGGCCGGGGCAGGGCGGGGCACGATGCTGGCCGCGCTGCCGGTGGC
>NZ_BANB01000565.1 GCF_000964365.1 Acidisphaera rubrifaciens HS-AP3
GTGTGGCGGGCCGCGCCGGACATGCCTTCGCGCTTGCGCCGGCGCGCGGACTGCGCTTCGTTCTGGTCACACGGCCATACTCCACGGGGCCGGGAAACAGGCGCATGACCCGTATAGTCCTGATCGGCAACTGCCAGATCGAAGCCATGCTCGGCTTCTACCGCCAGTTCGCCGCGATCAGCCGCGATCAGCACATCACCTATATCCCGTTCGGTGTGTAAGTAACCGACGTTATACCTGCGCCCGTCTCCGACGCGATAGCACAAACTAATAATGGCGTCCCATTCCGAAGTCGTGAACCGAAAATCTAAAGGATTCCCATGACTGCCACGAAGGACAAAATTGTCGAGCTTCTATGGCGGGGCCGCGATCCCTTCTTGGGATTTCCCGAACATCTTTTTGAGTATGACGCGCAGGGCTGGTTCTCTGGCCACCACTACCTGACGGAAACGATAAACCATCTATCCGATAATCCGGTTATTGTTGAAGTCGGCGTTTGGAAAGGCGGATCAGTGATTACGATGGCCGAGAAGCTCAAAGCTTCCGGCATAAACGGTGTTGTAATTGCGATAGATACTTGGCTTGGGGCGTGGGACCACTGGATCCTGGACGATTGGTTCCCACACCTTGCAGTAAGTCACGGTCGCCCGTCGATGCAGAGTAAGTTTATGAGCAATATAATGCATCATAAACTGTCTGATGTCGTTGTGCCGTTTCCACTAGATTCGCTTAATGCGAAGAACGTGCTCCAGCATTACGATATTCAAGTGGACATGATCCATATAGACGGTGCTCACGACTACGATTCGGTTGCAGCCGATCTAAAGTGTTGGTGGCCGCTATTAAAAGAGGGCGGCTTTCTCATAGCGGACGATTATCACGAATTGAATTGGCCAGAAGTCAAGCGCGCTGTTGATGACTTTTTCGGTGACATGGGAATTGACTTTGAACACACCGACAATAAGTGCAGGGTAAAAAAAAAGACTCACCTAGCTGAGGTGGCGGTCACGCAGCGCACGAAAGTTCCTGCCCTTTTCCAGCCCACGCAGAGCAATCGGCGTCCAACGAGCAATCGGGCCGCGATCCTAATCCGAACGCACAAATGGGACGGCAAAGTGTCGTCGCTTGTCAGGCAGGTTACGTCCGAAGCACGAAACTACGACATATACCTGCTTTATGATGTCACGCATGCACCAGTCGATCCGGCTGTCTATGAGAAATCGGGTCTTAAGTCTGACAATATTGTAACAATATCGGAAAAAGACTGCATCGAGAGCGGGTTCTACAGCCGACCTGGACTCATGTTTTATCACTGTGGCGACATCGCGCTTAGTCACGCGATGAATCTGCTGCCAAGATATGACTACTATTGTATGATCGACTGGGACTTGGCCCTATCATCTGGAAATGATGGATTCTTCGCTGGTCTTTTTGACAGGATCCTCGATGGCGCTGAGACCGTCGATTTTGTAGGCGTTAATCTTCGGCCGTGTACCGATGGCGCTTGGTATGAGCACGCGAAGACGCTATTTGCAGATAGCGATTGCTACTATGCCTACTTTCCTTTGATATTATTATCTCGGCGGCTCCTCAAAACCGTCTGTGCCGCAAGGTTGCTTCACGCAACGGTGCAACCGACTGGTGTCGAGTTCGTGAATGGAGAGATGTTCGTCCCCTCCCTTGCTGCGGCGGGCGGCTTCGTCATCCGTGACCTTCATCACTATCACCCGAAGGCTTACAGCGCCGAGACAATAGCAATGAATACGGGAGCCGAGCGGGTGGGCGCTCCTCTCGATAGCATTGATGTGGTTGCCGACGGCGTCGCAATGATCCATCCGGTTTTCACGTTGCCGGAATTCTTTAGGCGCGTGGAACAGAGGTTTCTGAGCAGCGCACAGGGAATCGACGCGGATGGGTTGGAGAGCTGTCTTCGGGGGCCCGAATGGTCGACGGTTCCAAACAATATGATAGTGAAACTGAGAGAGCTCGCGGGAGGGACGCTCAGTGGCAACTTGGCTGGCACGATGTCAAATCAAGATGACATTCGAGAGCTTATGCTGGCCTTTGAGAGCCTTGGCGGATGCGGTCACGGTTGCGAGTTTGGCTTATTGCAAAGGCAATTCGGTGCAGAGCCTTTGGGGCTGTTGCGGTGGGCTGATCTCGGTCACGATCTACTCACCGCCGCTCTCAACGCCCGCTTCGAAGGCGTCGGCGATCCCGAGTTTACCGAGGTATTCATGCCAGAGGGTGATGTCTGGCAGGAATGGTGGACGCGTGACACGCGGTACTGGATGGCGATGCGGACGTTCGTGAAGATTGAGGATGTCTCGCGCGAGGACATGCGCGTTTTGGTGTCCAAGCGGCAGAAGTACCTGCGTGACAAGCTTCTTTCAGACCTTGCAGACGGCAGTAAGATATTCGTCTTTAAGAATATGTTTCGGAATCTTAGCGACGGTGAACTACAGCAACTTCACCGGGCTATCAGAGCATACGGCGATAATAGGTTTCTGTATATTGCTTACGAAGACCGCGAGCACCCAAATGGGACCGTAGAGGTTCGTGCGCCGGGCTTATTGGTCGGCTACATAGATCACTTCCACTTCTCACCGAGAAATGAACAGCTCGAACCGGCGACAGAATCGTTGGTACGGCTGTGCCGGGCGGCACGGCGAATTGCGGCAGCCTAACAGCCTAGCCAGGAGTAGACGAACGATGCCGCGGCTAATCGCTTTCTTCGGAAACTGTCAATCCGGCAGTCTTTGTACCCTGTATGAACGATGCGTTGTACCCATAACGGGCGACCGGGTCGCATATATCGCATCGTATTCGGATCTCGACTCCTCTGGGGCTGATACAGTCGCAAGCGCCGATATATTGGTTAACCAAGTCCTGGATTTTGCGCCCGACCCACGTCAGGTCTCGGCTAGTACGCGCGTTGTGCTGGTACCGCATGTAGCAGCACCTTTTCTTTGGCCGTGTAGCGGTACTCCGCATCCGTCGAATAGCCCGGCTCCCTACCTAGACCCCAGCGGTCCCTATGATGCGGAACTAGGCGACTCGTTCCTCAACAAACTGATCGCGCAGAATGTACCCCCTGAATTGGCCGTCTTCGAATATCTCGCAGCAGATATCCCGAGACTGCGTCAGGTCGATCGTATGCGTGAAATCGCTCTGGATAGGCAGCGAATGCGCGATCAAGCCTGCGGTGGTTATGGCGTAGCGGACTTGATTGATTCCCGCATCGCCTCCGAGAAGCTGTTTTGTACAGTGAATCACCCGGAGAGGATGCTTGCGCTGAGGCTTGCGGCAGAAGTTTTCGAGCGTATCGGCGTGCCGGGCGAATGCCTAGACGCCGTCGAAGCATATACCGACAGACTGTTTCCCCCGAACGAGGCGCCTATTCATCCGGCAGTAGCACGGCATTTCGGCTTGTCCTACGCTGACGCCAATACGCGCTATCGCTTCTTTGATGAGGGACGGTTTACGTTCACGGAGTACGCACACCGGTATATGAACTACGCGTGGAATCCTGATTTGCCCTTTGGCATGCACCTAGCTCGCGAAGGTCAGCACGAGCAAGCGATCGAGGTTCTGCAGCGAGCCGTGGAAGCGTCTCCTGGCTCTGCTGCTGGCCGCGCAGTACTGGCTGACCTACTGGCCGACCGCGGCGAAATCGCCGAGGCCGCAAAACTAGCGAAGCGGGCTGCCGAACTCGAGCCTACTGACGCACACATAAACGCTCGAGCAGCACATATTCATAAGCTGTGGGCGCAGGCTATCCAACAATAGCGGTGTGACGGCGGGACAGCTGATGACCTAACGTAGCATCCGCAACGCATGCACCGCCATCCCGAGCGGCCGGTCGTCGTTGTCATGCGCGCCCAGCGCCCGTGGGGACAGCCAGCTGCGCGGGCGGAACGTCACCGCGACGCGGCCGGCGGCATAGGCGGCGGCGGGGATGGGCACGCGGCGGATGCCGCGGTTCTCGGCGGCGGTGAAGGCA
>NZ_BANB01000564.1 GCF_000964365.1 Acidisphaera rubrifaciens HS-AP3
CCAGGAACTGTTCGGTCCAGTATTGCTGGAGGTTCATGCGGCATCCGGGCGCGGCGGCCGCGCCGCGCGCCGGACATAGGCGAAGCCGGACGCGAACGTGCTCGCCGCGACCGCCCATACCAGGACGGTCAGCACCCCGGGCGCATGCAGCCGGAACCCGGCCAGGAACAGCGCGGCGGCGACCAGCACGATCTGCAGCATCGTGTTCACCTTTGAGACGAATAACGGCCGGATCGCGACCGGCTGCCCCAGCACCGACAGCACCAGCACCCCGCCCACGATCAGCAGGTCGCGGAACACCACCAGGATCGCCAGCCAGTCCGGCAGCACCTCGATGGACGCCAGCACGATATACATGGACACGAGCAGCGCCTTGTCCGCCACCGGATCGAGCACGGCGCCCGCGTGGCTGCCCATCCCGGCATGGCGGGCGAGCCAGCCGTCCACCGCGTCGGAGATGCCGGCGGCGACGAACAGCACGAACGTCTCCGCCAGCCGGTGATCGAGCACCAGCCACACCGCCAGCGGCACCGCGCACAGCCGGGCGAAGGTGATGATGTTGGGCAGCGTCAGCAGCGCATCCATGCCGGGGCTGCGCAGATGTGTCCCGTCGGGCATCCAGCCTCCGCGGCCGCTCGTGCGTCCGGCCGCGCGCGGCCGCATTGCGGCGGACCCGGGCCTGTGGTTGTGTCCGCCGCCTGATTGTCCGGGCGCAGGAGATCACGCCCGGCGCGCAACGCCTAGCCGATCGGGACCCGTGATGACCAGCAGCGACCGCACCGCGCGGCCCGGCCCCCCGGACCGCGGTCTGACCTATGCCGCCGCCGGGGTGGACATCGACGCCGGCGA
>NZ_BANB01000563.1 GCF_000964365.1 Acidisphaera rubrifaciens HS-AP3
GCTCGGCGCGCCGCGGGCGCGCGCGGCCGGCGACGCCAGCCCGGTCGGGGAATGGCAGACCATCGACGATCACACCGGCAAGCCGCGCGGCGTGGTCCGGATCTTCGAGCAGAACGGCATGCTGTACGGCGTCGTGGAAAAGGCGATCGTCGACAAGACCAAGCCGCCGCCGTCCCCGACCTGCGATCAATGCACCGACGATCGCCGCGGCAAGCCGATCATCGGTCTCGACATCATCCGCGGCCTCAAGCAGGACGGCGACCAGTGGGACGGGGGGACCATCCTCGATCCGGAGAACGGCAAGGTCTATCGCTGCAAGATGACGCTGGAGGACGGCGGCAAGCTGCTCGACGTGCGCGGCTATCTCGGCGTCTCGCTGTTCGGCCGCACGCAGGTCTGGCACCGCTTGAACTGACCCCGGGTCTCACGCGCGGGCGCTCGACCGCGCGGCCCGCATCGCGGCCATCGTATCCCCCCGGGCGGGTGCCCGAGGCGGACGGGTCGCGGCGGCCGCCCTGTACGTCGCGTCCGATGACGCCGCGATTGTCACGGGCACCGGACAGCCTCGTTGAGGGCGGCGTGACGCTGGCGGGCGGCGCGCCTTTAACGGAAAGCTAGGCCGCGCCGCCTATCCACGACGGGTCATAACACGAGCCGCAGCGTTGCGATGCACGACCCGTTGCTGAAGGACCAGCTTGGCGCCGCGCCGACGCTGACCGCCCCGGCGCTCACCGCGGCGGCGCAGGCGTTTCAGACCCGGCGCCTCGCCGATGCTGTCTGGTCGGAGATGCAGGTGCGCGGCATCGTTCCCTCGCCGCGCAACTTCACGCTGTGGTTCACCTACCGCAGCGGCAGCGATCCGCGCCTGAACCGCCGTATGGCGGAACTGATCGGCCGGGCACAGCCGATCGCGCCCGCGCTGCTCGACGCCCTGTATCAGGACTGCCTTGCCTCGGGGGAGGATCTGACCGGCGCCTCGATCGATGCCGCGGCCGAGATCGAGGCGGCGGCCCGCACCCTGATCGAGCAGCTCAGCGGCAGCGAAACCGCCCTTGCCGGCTATGGCGATGCCCTGGTCACGGCGCAGCGTGACCTGCGCAGCGATCGGGGCCGCGATGACCTCCTGCGCGCGGTCGCCGTGCTGGCGACGGAGACGGCCCGCGCGGCGGAACGCAACCGGCTGCTGCAGCAGCAGCTTGCCAGCTCCGCCAGCCGCGTCGGCCGCATGCGTCAGGCCCTCGCCGCCATGAAGGCGGAGGCGACGCACGACGCGCTCACCGGCATTGCCAACCGCCGCGCCTTCGACACCCGGCTGCGCCATGCGATCCGTCAGAGAAGCAGCCAGCCGCAGGCCCTGACGGTGCTGCTGGTCGACATCGACCATTTCAAGGCGTTCAACGACGCCCACGGCCACCGCACGGGCGATCTCGTCCTGCGTCTCGTCGCGCGCGTGCTCGCGAGCAACGTCAAGGGGCGCGACTGCGCCGCCCGCTATGGCGGCGAGGAGTTCGCCGTGCTGCTCGCGGGCGCTGACCTCGAAGCGGGCGGCGTCGTCGCGCGCCAGATCTGCCAGGAGCTGTCGAGCAAGCGCCTCGTCGAAGGCGCGGCGCAGGGAGCGTTGCGCATCACCGTCTCCATCGGCGTCGCCCAGTACGGCGCGCCGGAGACGCCCACCGCCCTGATACAGCGGGCGGACGCCGCGATGTACGAGGCCAAGCAGCTCGGCCGCAACCAGGTCTGTCTGGCTCCGCCGCCTGCCGTCGGGCGAAGTCCGTCATCGCCTACTGGCCAAGTCCGCTCAAACCCGGATGGTCCTGCGGCCGCGGCCCCGGCGCCGTCCAGCGAAACAGGCGGTCCGCCTCCGTGATGGGCACGTCGTTGATGCTCGCCTGCCGCCAGCGCATCAGCCCATGCGCGTCGAACTCCCAGTTTTCGTTGCCATAGGAGCGATACCACTGGCCGCTGTCGTCGTGCCATTCGTACTGGAACCGCACGGCGATGCGATCCTCGCCGAAAGCCCACAGCTCCTTGATCAGCCGGTAATCCAGCTCGCGCGACCATTTGCGGGTCAGGAAGGCGACGATGGCCGCGCGGCCGCTGAAGAACTCCGCCCGGTTGCGCCAGCGGCTGTCCTCGGTATAGGCGCCGGCGACGCGCACCGGATCGCGGGTGTTCCACGCATCCTCCGCGGCGCGCACTTTCTGCAGCGCGCTCTCGCGGGTGAAGGGCGGCAGCGGCGGTCGGCTGGTCATGGCGTGTCTCCCAACGGATGGCCCGGCCGGCACGGCCGCACGGCACTGTGCCGCCGGTGCCGCCCCGGGACCAAGGCGGCGCGTCCGATATGCCGATAGGCGGGGCGGATCGCCGGGCGGACGGTGTGGTCGCGGGTGCGGCAGGGACGGTGCGCCCGCGACCGTCACGGCGACAACCGCCGCGTAGCGATCGGTGCCGCGGCGCGGGGTGCGGCGTCATGGCGCGAGGAGGGTGGCGTGCTGCGGGCCGCCGCCTGTCACGGCGTTTTGCTCAGGCTCGCCGCCGACAGCCAGTCGCTGCCGCGAGCGGGCGGCATGGCGACGCGGCGCTATCCGGCGGCGCGCACGCGGCCGTGGGGGTTGGCCGGTAGGCGCCGGGCTCGCCGGGGATCGTCGCGAACCGGTCCGTGATCCCGAACAGTGTCTCCGCCCCGCCGAGATAGAGGACGCCGTCCGGCGCCATCTGCGCGGCGATCGCGGCCAGCACCCGGGTCTTCGTGGGTCCGTCGAAATAGATCAGCACGTTGCGGCAGAACACGACGTCGAAGGGACCCAGCGGGCGCAGGTCGCCGAGGAGGTTGAACTCGCGGAACTCGACGGCCGCGCGCAGCTCGTCGCGCACGCGAAACCCGGCGGCCTCCTTGCGGAAGTGGCGCACCAGCATCGTGATCGGCAGGCCGCGCTGCACCTCGAACTGCGTGTAGAGCCCGGCGCGGGCGCGTTCCAGCGGCGCGCGCGCGATATCGGTGCCAAGGATCGCGACAGGCCGCGCGCCGATGGACGCCCGCAGATCGGCGATCAGCATTGCGATCGAATACGCCTCCTGCCCGGTGGCGGCCGCGGCGGACCAGATCCGCAGCCCGGTCCCGGCCGGTCGCGCGGCACACAGGCGCGGCAGCGCATGGGTGCGGAAATGCGCGAACGGCTTGTCGTCGCGGAAGAAGAAGCTTTCGTTCGTGGTCATCGCCTCGACCACCTCGGCCGCCAGCGCGTCCTGCCCTGGAAGCCGCAGCCGGGCGGCCAGGGCATCAAGGCCGCCGAGGTCGAGACGGCGCAGCAGGGCGGCAAGGCGCGCCTCAAGCAGATAGGCTTTGTCCGGGCCGATCGCGAGCCCGGAGCGGGCCTTGAGCAAGGTGGCGAAGGTCTGGAACGCGACGGTCGAGAGGGTCATGCGACACCCCCGCGCAGGATCTGTCGTATGTGGGGAGCCAGCTGATCGAGCGGCAGCACCGCGTGGCACAGCCCGGCGCGGGCGATGGCGCCGGGCATGCCCCAGACGACGCTCGTCGCCTCGTCCTGCGCGAGCGCCGCGCCGCCGCCGTCGATCACGCTGCGCGTGCCGTCAAGCCCGTCATGTCCCATGCCCGTCAGCATCACCACGAGGATCCGCCCGTCCGCCGCGCGCGTGGCGGTGCGCAGCATCGGGTCGACGGCGGGGCGGCAGTAATTTTCCGGCGCGTCGAGGCTGAGGCGGGCCCGGAAGGCGCCCGCCTCGTGATGGATCAGAAGGTGCCGGTCGCCGGGCGCGAGATGGATCGCACCCGGCCGCAGGAGTTCCCCGTCCCGCGCCTCGGCGCAGGGTGGGCCGCCGACGCGGGTGATGTGCTCGGCGAGGATGGCGGTGAAGGCCGGCGGCATATGCTGGGTCAGCACGATCGGCACCGCGAGGTCGCGACCGAGGCCGAGGGCGAGGGTGAACAGCGCCTGCGGCCCGCCGGTGGAGCTGCCGATTGCCAGCAGAAGCGGCCGGCGCAGCGGCAGCGGGCGCAGGGGCAGCGGACGCAGGGGCATCGCGCCCGTGCCGCCCGCCGCCGGCGTCGTCGTCCCCGGCGGCATCCGCTCCGGCGGATTGTGTCCGGGTGCGATCCGTGGCGCCGGGGCCGCGCCCCA
>NZ_BANB01000562.1 GCF_000964365.1 Acidisphaera rubrifaciens HS-AP3
GGCGCCGCTCGGCGCGCGGGTCGCGTGGTGCGACGCGGACGCGCTGCCGGCGGCGCTCGCGCGCGCCGTCGCGGTGTTGCTGCCGCAGCAGGGTGATCAGGACGGGATCGCGGCGCTGGAGGCGATGCGCGCCGGACGCGCGGTGGTAACGTGCACGGATACGGATGCCGCCGCCGAACTGGTCGTCGACGGCGCGACCGGGCTGGTGCGCGCGCCGGACGCCGCCGCGCTGGCGGCGGCGCTGGACGCGCTGTGGGACGACCGCCAGGGTGCGCTGCGCATGGGACAGGCCGCGCGCGACGCCTATGACGCGCTGCATCTGCGCTGGGAGGCGGTCACGTCCCGCCTGCTGGCGCGATGAGGGCGGGACCGCCATGACGACGATCGCGTTCTACGGCACCTGTCAGCTCGCCTGCGTCGAGGCGGTGGTGCGCGCGCATCTGGCGCGGCCGCACGGGCTGGAGACGTTCTTCGTCGCCGCGTGGACCGACCTGTCGGACGCCGACCGCGCGCGCATCGAGGCGGCGGACGTGTTCGTGGGCCAGCGCCTGCGTTTCGGCTCCAGCGCCGACGGGCTGTCGCCGCGCGGCCGGGTGCTGCTGGTGCCGCAGCTCGACAACGCCTTCCTGTGGCCGTTCGCGGGCGAGGCGCATCCGCGCAACACCGTCTATCCGTTCCATCCCTACGGCCCGTATCCGGCGGAGTTCGGCGACCGTTTCCTCAATCGCCAGATCGCCGAGGGTGTCGATCCCGACGTCGCGGTGGCGCGGTACCTCGCGCTCGACGTCAACGCGGTGGTGCGGCTCGACCGGCTGCGCGAGATGTCGATCGAGCACCAGCATCACCTGGACGAGGCGACGGGGTTCCGCATGACCCCGTTCGTCGAGGCGTATCAGGCGGCGCCGCTGTTCCGCACGGTCTATCATTTCGAACTCGATCTTCTGCACGAACTCGCGGCGCAGGTGGTCCCGCGCATCGGCCTGGGCGCCGCGGAGGCGGCGGTGCTGCGGCGGCTGGCGCGGCAGAATCCGATGGTCGACGTGTGGCTGCCGATTCATCCGGCGGTCGCCGAGCATTTCGGCCTGTCCTACGCCACCGCGGCGACGCGCTACCGGTATTTCGACGAGGGATCGTTCACCTTCGCCGAATACGCGCGCCGCTACATGACCTATGCGTGGAACCGGCCGCTGCACGAGGGCGCGCATCTGGCGCTTGCCGGGCGGGACGCGGCGGCG
>NZ_BANB01000561.1 GCF_000964365.1 Acidisphaera rubrifaciens HS-AP3
CCCCCTGGCAGAGCAGCAGCGCCGCCGCGCCGCCCCAGCCGACGGCGAGCAGCCGGTCGCCGATGTCGCGCAGGCCGGTGATGTCGAGCAGCAGGGCCGCCAGCACGAAACCGGCGAGGGCGAGCGCGAGGGAGGCGGATTTCAAGCGTGTTCCTTGTGGCGCCGGGCGCCCCGCGGCGGCGGCGATGCGCGCCGCAGGCGGAACGGTCGGCCCGGCTCTACACCAAGCCCCCGCCCGCGGGCTATACGTCGCGCCCTTCCAGACGATGACACGGGAGCCATGTCCGGGACCGGTACCACGCTGCTGACGGGGGCCACGGGATTCGTCGGCGCCGCGGTGGCGCGGACGCTGGCGGCGCGTGGCCATGCGCTGCGCCTGCTGGTGCGGCCGGGCAGCGACCGTCGCAACCTCGACGGCATCGCGGGCGCGACGCTGGCGGAGGGCGACCTGCGCGACGCGGCCTCGCTCGCCGCCGCCGTCGCCGGGTGCCGCTACGTGGTGCATGTCGCGGCCGACTACCGCATCTGGGTGCCCGATCCGGCGGCGATGCTGCGCGCCAACGTGGACGGGACGGTCGCACTGCTGCGCGCGGCGCGGGCGGCCGGGGTGGAGCGGGTCGTCTATTGTTCGTCGGTCGCCGCCCTCGGCCTGACCAAGGACGGCCGGCCCGCCGACGAGACCACGCCGGTGACCGAGGACGCGGTGATCGGCATCTACAAGAAGTCGAAATACCGCGCGGAGCAGGCGGTACTGGCGCTGGTGCGCGACGAGGGGGTGCCGGCGGTGATCGTCAACCCGTCCACGCCCGTGGGGCCGCGCGACATCAAGCCGACGCCCACCGGCCGCATGATCGCCGATGCCGCCGCCGGACGGATGCCGGCCTATGTCGAGACCGGGCTGAACATCGTCCACGTGGACGACGTGGCGGAGGGGCACGCGCTGGCGCTGGAGCGCGGCGTGGTGGGCGAGAAATACATCCTCGGCGGCACCGACATGATGCTCGCCGACCTGTTCGCCCTGGTCGCCGCCGAGACGGGACGGCGGCCGCCGCGCCTACGCCTGCCGCACGGGGCGATCTGGCCGCTGGCGGTCGCGTCGGAATGGGCGGCGCGCGGCTTCGGGATCGAGCCGGTGGTGACGCGCGACCATCTGCGCATGGCGCGCAAGCTGATGTTCTTCTCCTCGGCCAAGGCGGAGGCCGTGCTCGGCTACCGGCCGCGCCCGCCGCGCGCGGCGGTGGCC
>NZ_BANB01000560.1 GCF_000964365.1 Acidisphaera rubrifaciens HS-AP3
ACGGGCGGGCGCGCGGCGGCGGGCCTTGAGTGACGGGGGCAGCGCCCTGCTCGTCGCCGCGGTGGCGGTGGTCGGCGTGCTGCATACCGTCGTTCCCGATCACTGGGTGCCGATCACGCTGCTCGCGCGGCAGCGCGGCTGGTCGCGGGCCGAGACGGCGCGCGCGGCGGCCCTCGCGGGCGTGGGCCATGCCGCCACCACCCTCGCGCTCGGCCTGTTGGTCTGGGTCGCGGGCGTGGCGGTCGCGGATCGGTTCGGCCGGATCGTCGATACCGGCGCGAGCCTCGCCCTGATCGCCTTCGGCGGCTGGATGGCCGTCGCTTCCTGGCGCGACCTGCGCCGGGGGCATGGGCACGGACACGGGCATGGCCACGGACATGGCCACGCGCACCGGCATGGGCACGGGCACCACCACGCGCACGGCCACGGGGATGCCGGCGGCGTGCATGGGCCCGAGCTGGTGCGGCTGGGCGACGCGCATCACGGCGCGCTGCTCTCCATCTACGAGGACGGCGTGCCGCCGCGCTTCCGGCTCTCCGGCGCCGAGGTCGATTTCGTCCGGCTGGAGACGATCCGCCCCGACGGGCGGCGTCAGACCTTCACCTTCGCCCGCCGCGGCGCCTACTGGGAGTCGCTGGAGCCGATCCCCGAGCCACACGGCTTCGAGGTGATCGTGACCCTGGCGCACAGGGATCATGCCCACCGCCACGCGACGACCTTCATCGAGCATGATCACGACGCGGAGGACGATGCCTTCCCTCCCGCCGCCCCGGCGGCGCCGCCGGACGATCCGCTCTACGCGCCGTTGCCTGGCGGCGTGCTGGTGCGCACCCGCCACGTGCATCTGCACCGCCACGGCGACGGGCCGCCGCATCTCCACTGGCACGATCACACGGCCGAGGACGCGCACGACCTGGCGCTCGACGCCGATGCCGCGCCGCCGCGGCACCGCCACGCGCACCGCACCTCGGCGCGGACCGCGCTTCTGCTGATCCTCGGCTCGTCGCCGATGCTGGAGGGGATACCCGCCTTCTTCGCGGCGGCGCGGTATGGCGTCGCGCTGTTGGCGCTGATGGCGCTTGTCTTCGCGGCGGCGACGATCGCAACCTATGTCCTGCTGTGCGTCGTTTCGACGGCGGGCCTGCGGCGCCTCCGTCTCGGGCTGCTCGAACGCTATGCCGAGGTGCTGAGCGGTGCGTTCATCATGCTGGTGGGACTGGTGTTCTGGATCTGGCCGGTGTCGTAGGCGCGCGCTTGCCCGGCGCCCGGACTGAGATGGCCGCGTCCTGGCCCGCGCCCACAACCGTGCCAACCTTGGCGGAGGCGCGCCGGGCGGCGCTGCGGGCGCCGCGGCTGGCCGAGACGCAGCTGATTCTCGGCGCGGCGCGACTACGGGCCGGTCACTGGGACCATGCCGTGCGCGCCTTCGCCGCCGCCGTGCGGCTCGCGCCGGATCATGCCGATGCGTGGGCCTGGCTCGGCACCGCCCGGCTTGAGACGGCCAATCCCGACGGCGCCGACCTCGCGTTCCTGCGTGCCCTGGCCCTGGCGC
>NZ_BANB01000559.1 GCF_000964365.1 Acidisphaera rubrifaciens HS-AP3
CGGCGCCCCGCCGCTCAGTCTCCGCGGCGGTCGCGCGCAGCGGTCGCCAGCCGATCGGCGCGTTCGTTCATCGGATCGCCCGCGTGGCCGCGCACCCAGCGCCAGTCCACCTCGTGTGCGGCGGCCGCGGCCAGCAGCTTCTGCCAAAGGTCCATGTTGGCGACCGGATCGCCCGCCGCGTTGCGCCAGCGGCGGCGCACCCAGCCCTGATGCCAGCGCGTGACCCCGTTGCGCACGTATTCGCTGTCGGTGTGCAGGATCACGCGGCACGGGCGCTTGAGGCTCGACAGCGCCTCGGTGGCGGCGGTCAGTTCCATGCGGTTGTTGGTGGTCGCGGGATCGGCGCCGGACAGTTCCCGCTCGTGACCGCCGTAGCGCAGCACGGCCGCCCAGCCGCCGGGCCCCGGATTCGGCTTGCAGCCGCCATCGGTCCAGATCTCGACCACGCCGCCGGTCGCGTCGGGCTGCCCCGCGCCAGAGGCCTCGGCGTCAGAATCCATAGGCATCGGCATCCCGCACGCTGAGGTGGAAGCGAAGGCGACGGACATAGTCCATCGGGTCCTTGCGCACCACCAGCGCGCCGGCCGGCGTGTTGATCCAGTCATAGAGCCGCGTCAGCGCGAAGCGCAGCGCCGCCCCCTGGCACAGCACCGGCAGCGCCGCCCGCTCCGCCGGCGCGAGCGGCCGGCGCGTGCCGTAGCCGGCGAGCAGTGCCCGCGCCTTGGTCACGTTGAACGACAGGTCGGCCTCGAAGCACCAGGCGTTGAGGCACACCGCGAGGTCATAGGCATACAGGTCGGTCGCCGCGAAATAGAAGTCGATCAGCCCGGACAGCCGCCCGTCCAGGAAGAAGACGTTGTCCGGGAACAGGTCGGCATGGATGTGCCCGCGCGGCAGGTCGTGCGGCCAGGCGGGCAGGATGACGGCCAGCGCCGCCTCCAGCTCGTCGGCGACCGGCGTGCCGCCCCCGCCCGCGCCGCGTTCGCACATGGCCAGCAAGGGCGGCCAGCC
>NZ_BANB01000558.1 GCF_000964365.1 Acidisphaera rubrifaciens HS-AP3
GGCGCGGCGGGGCGTGCGCGGCGGCCGGGCGAAGGTGCTGGCCTTCGCCGCGTCGGGCGCGCTGACCGGCTTCGGCGGGCTGATGCTGGCGGCGCAGATCGGCATCGGCTCGGCGACCACGGGCGTCGAATACACGCTGAGCAGCATCACCGCCGTCGTCCTCGGCGGGGCGAGCGTCGCGGGCGGGCGCGGCTCGTTCGTCTGCGTTCTGGCCGGCGCGGCGCTGGTGCAGATCATCATGAGCGCGTCGGCGTTCCTGCAGGCGAGTTCGTCGTGGCAGTACCTGCTGGTCGGCGCCGCGACGCTGCTCGCCGCCGGGCTGTTCAGCGTGCTGCGGCCACGTCCGGCGATGGAGCATTGAGGCCATGCGGATCGCGCTGATCCATGCGTTGCGCAATTCGGTGGCACCGGCGGGCGAGGCGTTCGCCCGGCTGTGGCCGGAGGCGCGGATCGCCAACCTGCTCGACGACAGCCTGTCCGCCGATCTCGCCGCCGAAGGGCGGCTGACGCCGGCGATGGAGCGGCGGTTCCTGACGCTCGCGCGCTATGCGGTGGACTGCGGCGCGGACGGCATCCTGTTCACCTGTTCCGCCTTCGGCCCGTGCATCGAGGCGTGCGCGGCGGCGCTGTCCCCGCTGCCGGTGCTCAAGCCGAACGAGGCGATGATCGAGGCGGCCGTCGAACAGGCCGGGCCGCGCGGGCGCATCGGGTTGCTGGCGACCTTCGCCCCCACGCTCGACAGCATGCCGCCGGAATTCGCCGCCGTCGCGCCGGAGGCCGTGGTGGTCCCGGCGCTGGCGGACGCGGCGCTGGCGCGGCT
>NZ_BANB01000557.1 GCF_000964365.1 Acidisphaera rubrifaciens HS-AP3
GCGGTAGCGGCGGGACAGCTCGTCGGGGTCGAGGCCGAGGGCGGCGCCGTAGGTGCGCAGGAAGCCGATCGCATAGGCGATGCCGGGCAGTCCGGCGGCGTGGCCACGCTCCAGCGCTTCCAGATAGCTCAGCCGGATACGCAGGCCGGCGGCGACGTCCGCCAGATCCCAGCCCAGGCGCAGACGCGCGGTGCGAAGGTCCGCCCCGAGACGGGCCAGCCCCCCCGCGTCCTCGGCCTTGCCGGTCTTGGCAGGCGCTTCGATCGGTTCCGACGGTGTCATGCCGCGAGACATCATGTCGCGGTATTCCGCGAAACTGGATTTAAGATTTTGCAGCACGGTTTTGCGCCCCGAACCCTGCTGTGTCGGTTGGTCGCCTCAACCACAGGCGACCTGCGGCATGTAGCGGAACAGCCCTTCCTTGCCAACGCCATAAGCGGCGGCGCGGCACCCGGCAAGGTCGAATCCGGGCCACCTGTGTCGGCCGGTCCCGTCACCCGATCAGCCCCCGCTCCCGCGCCCAGGCGGCGATCGGCTCGCGCACGCTCGCGCTGCCGCCCGCCGTCCGGCGTATCGCCCCTAGAACGCCGCGGAACGCCGGCAGGTCGGCCCGCCCGAGCATTTCTTTCACCGCCGGCAGCCCGGTCGCCGACATCGACAGCGTCCGGTAGCCGAGGCCGGCCAGCGTCAGCGCCTCCAGCGGCCGGGCCGCGGCCTCGCCGCACAGCGACAGCGGCTTGGCCGCCGCCTCCGCCGCCGCGCGGATGCGCTCGAGCACGTCGAGCATGGGCGGCGAGAGGAAGTCGTAGCGCCCGGCCAGGGCGGGCGCGCCGCGGTCGGCCGCGAAGATGAACTGCGTCAGGTCATTGGACCCCACGGAGACGAAATCCGCCGCCGCCATCAGCGCCGGCAGGTCGAACAGCAGGGCCGGCACCTCCAGCATGGTGCCGATCGACAGATGCGCGGGCGCGGGGTCGGCGCGGGCGGCCTCGGCTTCCAGCAGGGCGCGGGCGGCGCGGAACTCGGCGACGGTGGAGACCATGGGGAACATGACCGCGAGCCGCCGTCCGGCCGCGGCCCGCAGCAGGGCGCGCAGCTGCCGGCGCAGCACCGACGGCCGGTCGAGGCCGACGCGGATCGACCGCCACCCCATCGCCGGATTGTCTTCCTCCACCGCCATGCCCGGCAGCTGCTTGTCGCCGCCCAGGTCGAGGGTGCGGAACATCACCGGCCGGTCGCCGGCCATGTCCAGGACGCGGCTGTACAGCGCGGTCTGCTCGGCCGCGTCGGCGATGGCGCCGCGGGCCAGCATCGCGATCTCGGTGCGGAACAGGCCGATGCCGTCCGCGCCCGTCGCCTCGATCTGCGCCAGTTCGATCGGCAGCCCCACGTTCAGCATCAGCCGCAGCCGCGTGCCGTCGGCGGTGGCGGCCGGCCGGTCGCGCAGCGCCGCCCACCCGGCACGGCGGATGGCGCGGGCGCCGAGCGCCCGGTCATAGGCGATGCGCACGTCGCTGTCCGGGCGCAGCACGAACTGCCCCTCGTCGGCATCCAGCACCGCCTCGTCCCCGGGCTCGGCCGCGTCGAGCACGCCGCGCAGCCCGCCCAGCATCGGCACGCCGAGCGCGCGGGCGATGATGGCGGCGTGGCCGGCCGTGCTCGCCTCCTCGATCGCGAGGCCCGCGATGCCGCGGCCGTGCCAGTCGAGCACCTCCGCCGGGCCGAGCCGGCGCGCGACGAGGATC
>NZ_BANB01000556.1 GCF_000964365.1 Acidisphaera rubrifaciens HS-AP3
ATGCGCGCGGCGCCGGGCTGGTGACGACGGGCGCGTGGTCGCCGCCCGCGCTGCACGCGGCGGTGCACCGGCTGAACGACGCCCTCGGCAACACCGGCCGCACGGTCGTCCACACCGCGCCCGCCTGCACGGACGGCGCGCCGATCGGCGACCTGATCGCGGCGATGGCGCGCGGCGAGGTGACGACGCTGCTGATGCTCGGCGTCAACCCGGCCTACGACGCGCCCGGCTTCACGGACGTCCTGCCCCGCGTCGCGCTGAAGCTGCACGCCGGGCTGTACCAGGACGAAACCGGGCTGCGCGCCGACTGGCACATGCCGCTGGCGCATCCGCTGGAGTCCTGGGGCGACGCACGCTCGCCGGACGGCACGGTCGGGCTGATGCAGCCGACGGTCGAGCCGCTTTACGGCGGCCGGGCGGCGGCCGAGATCCTGTCGCTGCTGTTCGACGACACGCCCCGCACCGCCGAGGCGCTGCTGCGCGCGCACTGGCAGGGCGACGCGCAGGACGCGGCGTTCCTTCCGCGCTGGCAGGGCTGGCTGCGCGACGGTTTCGTGCCGGGCCAGACGCTGCCGGCCGAGACCGTGACACCCGTTTCCGCGCCGACGCCCGCGCCCGCGCCTGCTTCGCCGCCGCCGCCGGCTGCGGGCGACGGCGGCGTGACGGTGGTGTTCCGGCCCGATCCGACCGTGTGGGACGGCAGCCTCGCCGGCAATGCGTGGCTGCAGGAACTCGCGAAGCCGCTGACGAAACTGGTGTGGCAGAACGCGGTGACGCTCGCCCCGGCGCTCGCGGCCCGGCTGCGCGTCACGACCGGCGACGTGGTCGCCCTGGTTCACGGCGGGCGGCGGATCGAGGCGCCGGTCTGGATCATGCCGGGACAGGCCGACGGTGTGGCCGGCCTCACGCTCGGCTACGGGCGCGCGGTGCCGGGACATCTCGCGGACGGCCTCGGCTACGACGCGAACGCGCTGCGCGGCGCGGCAACGGTCTGGCAGCTCGACGGCGTGCGGATCACGCCGACCGGACGGCGGACCGCGCTGGTGACGACGCAGACGCACGGCACCATGGAGGGGCATGATTTCGTCCGCGTGCAGCACGCAGGCGCGCCGCCGGTCGGCGATCCCGCGCCGGCCGCGCGCCCGC
>NZ_BANB01000555.1 GCF_000964365.1 Acidisphaera rubrifaciens HS-AP3
ATCCGGCTCGAACCAGATGGCCTCGCGCCGGTACGGCCCCATGTCGCGCCCGATTTCCGCCAGGGCGCCGGGCAGGAACCACGGGTAGTCGTCGCCCAGCAGCATCCGCGGCCCGCCATGCGGCGAGCAGGCGGCCGGCACGCCGAGCAGCAGGCTTTCGACGATGTTGAAGCCAAACCCCTCGCTGCGGTGCGGCGACACGTAGAGGTCGGCCATCGCCTTCAGCGCCGCCATTTCCGCCGCATCAAGCAGCCCCTCCAGCAGCAGCACCGGCGCATCCGCCGCCACCCCCGCGAAGCCGGATACGTCCGCCGAATGCGTCTTGATGCAGAAGACGAAGCGGCCGGGCGCCGCCGCCTCCAGCCGGCGGGCGATGGCGACGAACGCGTCAACGCCCTTGCGCGCCGTGTAGGACGAGGCGTCCATGATGAAGAGCACCACCCGCCGCCCCGCCCGCTTCGCCGCCGCGACCGCCGCCAGCGGGCCGGTCTCGGCGCCTCCGGTGATGCCCTCGGCCGCCAGCGCGCGCAGCCGCGCGCCGTCCACGACATAAGGTACGGTGTGCACCGGCCGGTCGGTGAAGCTCGCGAAGGCGTCGGTGCAGAACGCGCTCGGCGTCAGCAGCAGGTCGAAGCCCGACAGCACGCCCTTCCACTCCAGGCGCGGCGCGCTCAGTTCCCACACCCAGGCGCCGACCGTCGCCCGCCGGTCGAATAGCGCGGTGCCGTAGCGATCGACGAAGGCCGACACCTGTTCCGGGTTCAGCATGACGAGGTTGATCGAATACGGCAGCGTCCCCGGTCCCGCGAGATCGAGCGGCAGGTCGGGGCGGATCAGCCCGGACACGTCGATGCCGACCTGTGCGATCCCCGCCGCGTCCAGCGCCGCGCGCATCCCGCGCGCCGCCTCGCCGAGCCCGGTCGTGGAGCGGAAGGGGGCGAACAGGTTCACCCCGGACCGCCAGTTGACGAAGTCGCGCACCCCGAGCTGCCGGCGGGCGAAGATATTCGTACCCGGCGCGATCCGTCGCTCGCGCAGCCCGTCATGACGCCAGTGCGCGGCCGGGTCGATGCCGTCCGCGGCGACCGCGGCGGCGACATCGGCGTTGAGGGCGAGATAATTCGGTATGTCGAGCGCCGCATCGACCGGCGGTGGCGCGACATGCGGCCAGACCGCGCGCGTCAGCGCCGCCGCGTCGCCGCCCC
>NZ_BANB01000554.1 GCF_000964365.1 Acidisphaera rubrifaciens HS-AP3
CGCACCGATGCCGGCGTGCATGCCGAGGGGCAGGTGGCGCAGCTCGCCCTGCCCGACCGGCACGACGCCCGCGCGGTGGTCAATGCCCTGAACTTCCACATGAAGCCGCTGCCGGTGGTGGTGCTGGCGGCGGCGCCGGCGCCGGCGGGCTGGAATGCGCGCTTCTCGGCGGTCCGCCGCCGCTACCGCTATGTCATCCTCAACCGCCGCCCCCGCCCCGCGCTCGACGCCGGGCGTGTCTGGCATGTCGCCGTGCCCCTTGATGCCGAGGCGATGGGCCGGGCGGCGGCGCATCTGCTCGGCCGGCACGATTTCTCGTCCTTCCGCGCCGCCGCCTGTCAGGCGAAATCGCCGCTGCGGACCCTCGACCGGCTGGAGGTCACGCGCCACGGCACGCGCATCACGATCGTGGCCGAGGCCAGAAGCTTCCTGCACCATCAGGTGCGCAACATGGTCGGCACGCTGCGGCTGGTGGGCGACGGCAGCTGGCCGGCATCCCGCGTGGCCGACGCCCTGGCCGCCCGCTCCCGCGCCGCCGCCGGCCCGACGGCGCCGCCGGACGGGCTGTGCCTGACAGGGGTCGCCTACGAGGAGCCTTCGCCGCTCCCGACGCCGTTATGACGGGAGGAAGGGGGCGGCGGCGCTGCTGACGACGAACCAGATGAAGACGTCGAGGGCGACCAGACCGATCGCCGCCACCGCCCCGACGCGCAGCGCCACACGGGCGGCGAACCATTCCAGCCACAGCGACCAGCCGAACACGACAAGCTGCGCCGTCTCGCCGAGCCAGGGCGGCTCCTCCGCCAAGGTCGTCAGGGACGCGAGCACCAGCAGCAGCATCTGCGCGACGCTGCACCAGTTCCAGACGGCGATGTAGCGCGGCCACTCCTCCGCGCGCCCGATCAGCCCGGCGATGGCGTGCGAGCACACCGCGTAGGCGAGCCACGGCACCACGAACAGCAGCACCTCCAGCGCCAGCGCATGCGCGCCGTGCGGGGGCAGCACGAGGCGTTCGGGCGTGGCGTCGGTCGCCCAGGAGATCAACTGCACGCACAGATCCGCCGGCAGGCAGAGGGCGATCGCCCAGAAGCTGCGGGCGGCGCCCTGCATGTCGCCCTGCAGGTAGCGCAGCCCCTCCGGCCGGCCGCGAACGAACAGGAAGGCGGCCTGCAGGCCGTTGGACAGCGCAGCGATCATCGGCTCATCCCCGCCGGTTCATGTCTTGAACGGCCCGCTGGCCGGCACCGGTGCGGGCCCGTTCAGCAGCATCGCCTCGCGCAACGCCACTTCCGGCACCGCGACAAGGGCGGCAGCGCCCGCATTGACCGCCAGCACCACCAGCAACGCCCGCCCCGGCCCGAGCCGTAGCCCGTGCCGGGCCAGGAACCATTGCAGCCACAGCCCGTACAGGCCGACGGCGGCGAAGCAGGCGATCAGCGCCACCGTCGGCGGCAGCCCGGCCGAGGCGAGACCGGCGGTCGCCACGATAGCGAGCAGGACCGCGAGTTGGAGCACCCAGGTGGTCCAGTTCACCGCCGTCGCATAGCGCAGCCACAGCGGCTCGCGCCGGAACCACGTCGCCATCAGGTGCGACAGCACCGCGCTCGCCAGAACCACGGTGATGGTCGCGAGCAGCAGCGTCCCGCGCGGCACCTCCGACTGGCCGGGCGGCAGCAGCACGGCGCGCAGGAGCGGGAACAGCAGCAGCGGCAGCAGCGAGGAGATGAAGGCGTGGCGGGTGTCGCCGAACCACTCCAGCCCCTCGCGCCGGCCGATCGCGCACAGCACGATGCCGCGCAGCACGTTCCGGCGCGGCGGCGCGACCGGGCCGCTCATGCCGCGCTCACGACAGGAAGGCCGCGATGACGGCGCGATAGGCGTCCGCGAGGGCGCGCAATTCGGCGACCGGCACCGCCTCGTCGGCCTTGTGCATGGTCTGCCCGACCAGCCCGAACTCCGCCACCGGACACAGGCGCGCGATGAAGCGCGCGTCGGACGTGCCGCCCCCGGTGTCGAGGCGCGGCTCGATCCCCGTCGCCTGCCCGATCGCCGCGCGCAGCCGTGCGACCGCCGGCCCAGGCGCGGTGAGGAAGCTTTCGCCGCTGATCGCGATCTCGACATCGGCGCGCGGCGCGTGGCGGCCGATCACCTCGCGCAGCCACGCGCTCAGCCCGGCGCCGGTGTGGCGGTCGTTGAACCGGATGTTGAGCGCGGCGCGCGCGGCGGCGGGGATCACGTTGGTCGCGGGATTGCCCACGTCGATGCTCACGACCTGCAGCGACGACGGCTCGAACCATTCGGTGCCCTGATCGAGCGGCGTGGCGATGAGGTCCGCGAGGGCGGCGACAATCCGGTGCACCGGATTGTCGGCGAGGTGGGGATAGGCGGCGTGGCCCTGCGTGCCGTGCACGGTGATGCGGGCGTTGAGGCTGCCGCGCCGGCCGATCTTGATGACTTCGCCCAGGCGCCGCGGGTTGGTGGGCTCGCCCACCAGGCAGAAATCCGGCACCTCGCCCCGCGCGGCAAGCCAGTCCACGACGCGGGTGGTGCCGTCGGTCGCGACACCTTCCTCGTCGCCGGTGATCAGCAGCGACAGCCGCCCGCGCGGGCGTCCGGCATCCAGATGGGCGGCGCAGGCGGCGACCCAGGCGGCGATCGCCCCCTTCATGTCACACGCGCCGCGGCCATACAGCAGCCCGTCCGCGACCGTGCCGGCAAAGGGATCGTGCCGCCAGCCCTCGCCCGGCGGCACCACGTCGGTATGGCCCGCGAAGCACAGATGCGGCCCGTCCTCGCCGATCGTCGCCCAGAGATTGGCGATCCCGCCGAACGGCAGCCGGGTCACGGCGAAGCCCAGCGCCCCGAGCGCGTCGGCAAGCACGTCCTGCGCGCCCGCGTCCTCGGGCGTGACCGAGGGGCAGCGCAGCAGCGCCTGCGCGAGCGGCAGCGGGTCGCGCACGCCGCTCAGTCGCGCAACAGCTCGTTGACGGAGGTCTTGGCGCGCGTGCGCTCGTCCACCCGCTTGACGATGACGGCGCAGGCGAGCGAGGGCGACGGCGCGTCGCCCGGCAGCTTCTTCCCCGGCAGGCTGCCGGGCACGACGACCGAATAGGCCGGCACGCGGCCGACATGAATCTCGCCCGTCTCGCGGTCGATGATCTTGGTCGATGCACCGAGGAAGACGCCCATGGCGAGCACGCTGCCGCGTTCGACGATCACGCCCTCGGCAACCTCGGAGCGCGCGCCGATGAAGCAGTCGTCCTCGATGATGACGGGGCTCGCCTGCAGCGGCTCCAGCACGCCGCCGAGGCCGACGCCGCCGCTGATGTGGCAGTTGGCGCCGACCTGCGCGCAGGAGCCGACGGTGGACCAGGTGTCGATCATCGTGCCGCGCCCGACATGCGCGCCCACGTTGACGAAGCAGGGCATCAGCACCACGCCCGGCGCCACGTAGGCCGACCGGCGCACGACGGCGCCCGGCACGGCGCGGAACCCGGCCTCGGCAAAGCGGGAGGCGTCCCAGCCCGCGGTCTTCATCGCCACCTTGTCGAACACCGGGGCGCCGGCCGCGCCCGGCATCGGGGCGCTGTCATAAAGCCGGAAAGACAGCAGCACCGCTTTTTTCAGCCATTCGTGGACGATCCAGCCCGACGGCCCCGGCTCGGCGACGCGCAGCCGCCCGGCGTCGAGCGCGTCGAGCGCGGCATCCACCGGCGCGCGCGCCTCCGCCCCGGCCGCCGGCGTCAGCTTGTCACGCCCGTCCCAGAGCGCCTCGATGCTGCCGCGTAGCTCCTCGATCGATTGCACGTGTGCCGTTCTCCGCCGCCGCTGCTGGATCGCGCCCGCGGGCGCGGCCGGACAGTGCGCAGCGCACAAGGGCGTGTCAACGCGCCGCTAACCGCGCCTTTACGCGGGCGTGCTCGCATGGCGCGCATGGAAACGATCCCGACCCTGCGCCCCGCGCCCCCGCACGCCGACCCCGTCGCCGTCCCGCCGCTTGAGGCGCCATCCTGGACCGCGATGGCGTTCGCCGCGGCCGACCTTGCGTTCGAGACCGATGCCTGGGGCCGCCTGACATGGCTCGCGCCCGGGGCGACGCTGGGATGGGACGCCGCGGACCTGATCGGCCAGCCGGGGGCACGCCTGCTCGCGACTGGCGGCGGGGATGCCGTCGCCGACCCGTTCCGCCCCGACCGGATGTGGCGGCGCCAGCCGGTCTGGCTGCGCCATGGCGGCGGCGGCCTGCGCTGTCTGGCCGTAACCGCGATGCCGGTGCACGACGCCGCGGGACAGATCGTCGGCGCGCGCGGCTTCGGCTGGGAAGTCGCCGCCGACCGGCCGGAGATGCGACGGCTGCGCCGGGCCGAGGCGCTGGAGGCAATCTGCCGGCGGCTCGGCGCCGGAGCCGGCGGTCCGCTCCTGCC
>NZ_BANB01000553.1 GCF_000964365.1 Acidisphaera rubrifaciens HS-AP3
GGCGAGCGGGTCGAGCCGGGCCGCGCGCTCCTGCAGCAGCCGCAGCGCGGCGCGGCGCGCGCTGCGCGGTCCCATGCCCGGCAGCCGCGCGAGCTGCGCGATCAGTGCCTCGATCTCGGTGCCGCCCATCGCAGGGGCCCGTCTTCGGCCGGCGTCCGCGGATGGCTCAGAACGGCAGCTTCATCCCGGCCGGCAGCGGCAGCCCGCCGGTGACCTTCTGCATCTCCTCGGCCATCAGCGCCTCGGTCTTGCGCCGGGCGTCGGCGTGCGCGGCGACGATCAGGTCCTGCACCGTCTCCGCGTCCGACGGGTCGAGCAGCTTCGAGTCGATCGCGATCTGCTTCAGCTCGCCCCGGCCGGTCAGGCGGACGGTGACCATGCCGGCGCCGGCGGTCCCCTCGACCTCGGTCTGATCGAGCCGCGTCTGCATCTCCTCCATCTTCGCCTGCATCTGCGAGGCCTGCTTCATCAGGCCGGCCAGATTCTTCATGCGTCCTGTTCCTCGTTCTCGTCGGTAAGTGGCTCGTCGGGCGGCGGGATGTCGTCGGCCGGCGCCGCGGGGGCACCGGCAGCACCCGGCAGGCCGTAGGCATCGAGCGTCGCGTCATGCACCTGCTCGATCCGGGCGCCGGGAAAGGCGTCGAGGATGGCGCGCACCAGCGGCTCGTCGGCGGCCTCGGCGGTGCGCCGCACGCGGGCGGTGTCCGCTTGCTGCTGCAAGGTGGGCGCGCCGGCCTCGGCGGAGAGCGCGATCGTCCAGCGGATGCCGGTCGCGTCCGCGAGCAGCGCCGCGAGGCGCTGGGCGAGGTCGCGGGGCGCCTCCGGCTCCAGCCGCAGCTCGATGACCGGCGGCGCATAGCGCACGAGGTGGGCGGCATGCAGGAGATGCCCGTGCAGGGTCGCCTCGCGCCGTTCGGCCGCCAGCGCGATCACGTCGCCTGTTGAAAAAGTCGGGGATGAGCTGTGGCT
>NZ_BANB01000552.1 GCF_000964365.1 Acidisphaera rubrifaciens HS-AP3
CCGCTCGCGGTGCCGGTGCTGATCTTCGGCGCGGCGGCGGCGGACGCGGCCTCGGCCGGGCTGTCGCCACGGCCGCAGCTGCTGCTGCTGGCCGCCTATCTGGCGGCGGCGCTGCCGCTGTGTCCGATCGCTGCCGGTGCTGCATTGCGGCAAGAATGATGCCGTCATTGCAGCCGTTTTGACACAATCGGCAGGCTGAATGCTTCTGGGTGGCGCCCGGATGCAGGGGAACGTTGCCTCGGGTGTGTCCGGCACCGTACCAAGGCCGGGTGAGAGGGCATCAACCTATGTTAGACGGCGAGCCGAACTCCGACTGGTGGCGCGGCGCCGTCATCTATCAGGTCTATCCGCGCAGCTTCCTCGACACCGACGGCGACGGGATCGGCGATCTGCCCGGCATCACACGGCAGGTGCCATACATCGCCTCGCTCGGCGTCGATGCGGTGTGGCTGTGCCCGGTCTTCCTCTCGCCGCAGCGCGACTTCGGCTACGACATCGCCGATCATACCGCGATCGACCCGCGCTTCGGCACGCTGGAGGATTTCGACATCCTCGTGGCGCGGCTGCACGCGCACGGGCTGCGGCTGCTGATCGACCTCGTCTGGGCGCACACCTCCGACGCGCATCCCTGGTTCCGCGACAGCCGCGCCGGGCGCGAGGGGCCGCTGTCGGACTGGTATGTCTGGGCCGACCCCCGGCCGGACGGCACGCCGCCCAACAACTGGCTGTCGGTCTTCGGCGGCAGCGCCTGGACGTGGGAGCCGCGGCGGCGGCAGTACTACCTGCATCATTTCCTGCCGAGCCAGCCGGCGCTGAACCTGCGCAACCCCGCGGTGGTCGAGGCACAGGCTTCGGTCGCGCGCTTCTGGCTGGATCGCGGCGTGGACGGGTTCCGGCTGGATGCGATGGACTTCCTGCTGCACGACCCGGCGCTGCGCGACAACCCGGCCGCTATCCGGCCCGAGGGCGCGCCGCTGCCGGCCAAGCTGTTCGGCATGCAGGAACATCCCTACGACATGATGCATCCCGACGGGGCGGCGGTGATGCGCGAAGTCCGCCGCATCGTCGATGCCTATCCGGGGGCCTGCATCCTGGGCGAATTCTCCAGCCAGCCCGGCGCCTTTGCCCGCGTGGCCGCCGCGACCGCCGGGGTCGACCGGCTGCATATGGGCTACACGCTGGGTCCGCTGCGCGGCGGATATGACTGGACCAGCGTGCGCGCCCTGCTGGAAGAGGTCGCGCTCCACGCCGACGACGGCTGGTACTGCTGGTCGTTCAGCAATCACGACGTCGAACGCGCCGCCTCGCGCTGGGGTCCGTATGCGGAGCGTGCCGGTCACCCGACCGGGCCGGAGGGGCCGGCACGGGCGCGGCAGCTGCTCGCGCTGCTGATGACCCTGCGCGGCAGCGTCAGCCTCTATCAGGGCGAGGAGCTTGGCCTGCCGGAGGCCGATCTCGGGTTCGAGGATCTGCACGACCCGTTCGGCATCGCCTACTGGCCGGAGTTCCGCGGCCGCGACGGCAGCCGCACGCCCATGCCCTGGCGGGCCGACGCGCCGCATGCGGGGTTCACCACCATCGCGCCGCCCGGACGTCCCTGGCTGCCGGTGCCGGCGGCACACGCGGCGCTGGCCGTGGATGTCCAGGAGACGCATCCCGGCAGCATGCTCGACTACACCCGCGCGCTGCTGCGCTGGCGACGGCGCGAGCCATGCCTGCGTCACGGCAGCTTCCGCGTCCTCGACCTGCCGGCGCCGGTGATCGGCTTCGAGCGGGCGCATGACGGGCAGGCGCTGATCGCCCTGTTCAACCTGTCCGGCGAGACGGTTCCGGTGCGGTCCCCTGCCCTGCTGGAACGCCTCCCGCCCAGCATGTCCGCCGGCGGCGCCGTCGTCCTGCCGCCGCACGGCAGCATCTTCGGCATGGCGCTATGGACGGACGTCGCCCCGGCGGTGCCGGCACCGGCCGATCCGGCCGCCGCGCTGATGCGCGCCGACGGGGACCCGGCCTAGCCGCCGAACAGCCGGCGGAACAGGCCCGGACGCTTCTCGCGGCCGTGCGCCACGTGCGGCATGCGGGCCGGCGGGCGCAGCGCGGAGCTCAGCAGATGTCGCCCGGCGTCGCCTTCCATGATGCGGGCGCGCTGGAAGGCGATGATGCGTGCCGTCTCATCGTCCGGGCGAAGCAACTCGAGCCGTTCGCAGCTGGCCAGCGCGTCGTTGAACAGGCCGGCACGACGCTGCGCGTCGATCCGGGCGAGGGCATGGCCGATCGCGCGCGGTTCCGCCCAGAGATCCGCCGCCTCCTTTCGCCACCGTGTCGCGTCGGCCGCGTCCCCCGCGTCGTCGGCGGTCCAGGCGGCGTGCAGCATCGCCTCCGCCGCCTGTTCCCACTCGCCCGCCTCGCGGCAGATCATGGCGTGGCGCAGAAACGGCAGCGCGTCGGCCGCCGCCGTCAGCGTGCGGTAGGCCGGGTCCTCGACCGTCGCCGACGCCGTCGCCGGCAGGGCGGCGAGGTCGGGGGCTGCGGCGCCGCAGCCGGCGCAGGTCGCGATCCAGCGGCGCAGCGTCTCCCGTGCCGGCTCGCCGGGCCGGAGGTCGAGATCGGGCGAGGTCGTGCTCGGCGGCGGCCGGAACGGCAGCGGCGCAGGCGCGCC
>NZ_BANB01000551.1 GCF_000964365.1 Acidisphaera rubrifaciens HS-AP3
GCGGCCGCCCTCGTCGCGGCCGGCCTGCTGCCCTGATCGCGCGACGCCAACCTCGCTACGCCGCGTCCACCAGCATCAGTCGCCGCCGCGAGGGCACCGCCTGCGCCGGCACCCCGGCATAGACGTCCTTGACCGCCACCGTCACCGTCACGCCGGCGAGGCCCGGCGCCAGACGCCGTCCCGCCCGCTCGGCCGCGCGCACCATGCGCAGCCGAATCCGCGCACCCGGCGGCGGCAGTAGCAGCGGCGGCAGAAACAGCGCCGTGGCCCGCCGTTCGGCGCGGAACATCGACTCCGTCAGCAGCGCGCCGATCTGGCCGGCCGAATAGGGGCGGCCATGGCCGAACGGGGTCGTCTCGCCATGCGCCCACAGCCCCGTGCGGTTCGCGGCCACCACCAGCAACTCGCCGCTGTCCTTCAGCACCCGCCAGACCTCGCGCAGCAGACGGCGGTCGTTCTCGGCATTCTCGAGGGCGTGGACCAGCAGGACGCGGTCGAAACTCAGGTCGGGGAACGGCAGCGCGCCCTCCTCGGCCGTGCAGGCGAGGTTGCGGCCCGGCACCGGCCAGCGGGCACGGCCCATCGGCGCGGGCGAGAGGGCGACGCAGCGCTGGGCGCGGGCCTGCCAGGTGCACAGGAACGGCGCCGCGAAGCCGATGCCGAGCAGCCCGAGCCCGGCGACCGACGCCGCCGGCCACATGACATGGAGTTGCTCCGACAGCAGTCCCGCGGCCAGGACGCCGATCGGGGACTGATAGAACGCGGCCGCCGCCTGCAGTTCCGACATGCACCGATCTATACCACGCCAGCGCGGAAGCGGGGGACCATACCGGTGGCGCCCGCCTTGCTCTATGCTCGACCCATGCCCGTGACCGTCGAACCCGTCCCCATCCTGTCCGACAACTACGCCTGGCTGCTGCGCGACGCCGCGAGCGGCACGGTGGCGATCGTGGACCCGGCGGATGCCGACGCGATCCTTGCGGCACTCGACGCCCGGACCGGCGGGCGGCTCGACCTGATCCTGCTGACACACCATCACGCGGACCACGTGGCCGGGACCGACGCCGTCCGCGCCCGCACCGGCGCGACGGTGATCGGCGCCGCCCGCGACGCTCACCGCCTGCCGAAACTCGACCGCGCGGTGACGGAGGGCGAGACGGTCGCGATCGGCGACAGCCGGGCGACGATCATCGACACGCCCGGCCATACGGTCGGCCACATCGCCTTTCACGTCGCCGGCGACGCCACGGCGCCAGGCGTGCTGCTGTGCGGCGACACGCTGTTCAGCCTCGGCTGCGGCCGGCTGTTCGAGGGGACGGCCGCCGACATGCATGCGAGCCTGCGCAAGCTCGCGGCGCTGCCAGACGACACGCTGGTCTGCTGCGGCCACGAATATACCGAGAGCAACGCCCGCTTCGCCGTCACCGCCGAACCCGACAACGCCGCGCTGCGCGCGCGCGCGGACGAGGTGCGCCGCCTGCGGGCGGCGGGGCGGCCGACGTTGCCGTCGACGATCGGCGCGGAACGGGCGACCAATCCGTTC
>NZ_BANB01000550.1 GCF_000964365.1 Acidisphaera rubrifaciens HS-AP3
GCTGGCCGCGCTCGAGGGCGCCGCGGTGCCGCCCGGCTATCAGCCGGGACAGGCGCTGCGCGCGCATCTGCTGGCCGCGCTCGGCCGGAGCGGCGAGGCGAGGGCCGCCTTCGCCCGGGCGGCCTCGCTCGCAAATGATCCGGCGGTGCGGCGCTTCCTTCTCGACGAGGAGGCACGACAAAGCCGGTCGTAGGGGTGGTCCGGCGCCCCTTACGGCCGGGGGAGGCCGGTCGTAGGTGTGGCGCTTCCCTGCGGAGGTTCGCGAGATGACGGAGACGATGATCGATCGCGCGCGCGGCGCGCTGGTCGGGCTGGCGGTGGGCGACGCGCTGGGCACGACGCTGGAGTTCAGCACCCGCGACGCGCAGCCGCACCACACGGAGATGACGGGCGGCGGTCCGTTCCGCCTGAAACCGGGCGTGTGGACGGACGACACGAGCATGGCGCTCGCGCTAGCGGACAGCCTGGTCGCGTGCGGCGGGTTCGATCCCGTGGATGCGATGCAACGCTTCCTGGGCTGGTACCGCGACGGCAACTATTCACCGACCGGCGAGTGCTTCGATATCGGCGGCACGACGCGCGAGGCGCTGAACCGCTACGAGCGCACCGGCATGGCCATCGCGGGCAGCACCGACGAGATGTCCGCCGGCAACGGGTCGGTGATGCGTCTCGCGCCGGTGGCGATTTTCGCGTCGGGCGATGCGGCGCTGTGCGCGCGGATCGCGGCGGCGCAGAGCCGCACCACGCATGGCGCGCCGCAGGCGGTGGACGGATGCGTGCTGCTCGCCGACCGCCTGCGCCGCGCCATCAGCGGCGAGGGGCGTGAGACGCTGCTCGCGCCGCAGCCCTTCGACGGGCATCCGGCGGTGCAGGACATCGCCGCCGGCACCTGGCGTGGCCGCGCCCGCGCCGCGATCAGCGCGTCGGGCTATGTCGTCCACACGCTGGAGGCGGCGTTCTGGGCGGTCGCGGGCACGTCGAGCTTCGAGGAGGCGCTGATCCGGGCGGTCAATCTCGGCGATGACGCCGATACGGTGGGCGCCGTGACGGGCCAGATCGCCGGCGCGCTGTACGGCATGAGCGCGATCCCTGCGCGCTGGCTCGCGCCGCTTGCCTGGCGGGACCGGCTGGTGGCGGCGGCGGACGACCTGCTCAGCGCGGGGCGGGCGGCGGCGACATAGCGGCCTGTTGGGGATCGGCGGGCGGGGGCGTTGCCTGATGGTGGGCGAGCGCCTCCGCCAGCGTCGTTCGCAGAAGGTCGCGCAGCCCGTCGGGGGCCAGGATCTCGACCGTCGTCCCCCAGGTGAACAGGTGGCGGGAGAGTTCGAGCAGGCCGCCGGCCGTGAAGCGCACGACGAGGCTGCCGTCGGCCTGCCACTCCTTGGTCTGGCGCGGGTGGAACAGGAAGCGGTCGGCCGTGGGTGCCGCCGCCGGGAGGAAGCGGAGCGCGATGTCCGAGGGTGGCTCGTGGAAGATGCCGAACGAGTCGGCGGCATAGTCGATGATCGTCCAGTCGGCCGGCGGATCGGTGCGGGCGCCGTCGCGGCGCACGTCGGATATGCGGTCAAGGCGCCAGGGAACCGGCTTGTCCCACCCGTCTTCCGGCCCGATCAGATAGTAGGCGCGCCCGTAGAGCAGGCCCCAGGGCGAGACGCGGCGCCGCCGCCCCTCCGGGTTGCTGGCGGATTTGTAGCAAAGGGACAGGGCCTCGCACGCCTTGAGCGCCTCGCGGATGGTGGCGAGGGTCTCGCTGTTGTCCACCGGACGTGGCCCGGCCTGCACCGCATAGCCCTCGGCGGCGACCAGCGCCTCCAGATCCGGGGCGATCGTCGTCCAGTTGCGGCCGGGAACCATGGCCGCGACCTTGCCCGCAAGCGACCGGAGCAGGGCGGCGCGTCCGTCGGCTCCAGTGTTCTCCAGGCCTAATCGCGCCATCGCCAGCTCGGCCAGCTCGTCGGTGGTCGGCACGTTGAAGAGCCGGTCGACCCCGGGTCGCAAAGAGTGGTACAGCCTGTTTTCCCGCTGTTGCTCTTCCATATGGGGAAACAGACGTCGCAGGGCGTCGCGATAGCGTTGGGCCGTGCGATAGTCGACACGCAGCTTTGCCGCCATCCCTTCGATGGTCATGCCTTCCGCGCCGGTCGCCTCGATCGCACGTGCGAGTTCCAGGAGCTGCACGGGTTTATCGAGGCGCATCGGGTTCGCTTTCGGCAGTGGCGTTGTCGACGATATGACCGATTTTGACGTAGCGGCATGCTTCTGTCCAGCCACGGGTTGGCGGCGCTGACGGACCCGCTGGTCGGACGGCGGGCATGGACCGGTCTTCACGACTAAGGATAGGGGGGTATTGCATGGCACCGGGCGGCGCCGTGCGGTCCCCCGTTCGGCTTTGGTGGCGCAGGCACAGAGAGCGAGGGGCGATGCGATCGAACTCACGCATGAGACGGGCGGGAGTGGTGGACCTGAAGATGATCCGGCCGGGCTATGGCGGTGATCCCGGGCTGCTTATCGAGATCATGGCCAACGTCCACCGGGCGGTGGCGCGGCGCAGCGTCGAGGCGGGGGCGCTGGTGCGGGTCGCAGTCAGCGCGCGGTCCGATCTCGGCCTCGCGGCCGAGGCGCTGCCGGCGCTGTCGCGCCAGGATGGGGAGACGACGCTGACGCCGGCCGAGTGGACGCGGCTCGGCACGGCGCTGACGGCTGCCCGGCGGCGGCACAAGCGGGGCGAACTCGACGACTGGATGGCGGCGCTGGGCCGGGCGCTCGGTCTCGACGAGATCGAGGCGGCCGTGCTGCGCCTGGCCGTGGCCTACCGGCAGGATACGTATGTCGAGGGGCTGTGGGACGCGCTGAGCCAGGCGCGGTGGCGGGGGACGTATCTGTGCCTCGATCCGGCGCTGTTCGGCCTGCTGCTCGACCAGCCGGGGGCGCTGGTGGGGCGGGCGCTGGCGGCGGATGGGCGGCTGCGCACCAGCGGTCTGCTGGCGGTGGACGACGACGACGGCAGCATCGCCGTGCTGCAGCGGCTGTACACCCTGATCGCGCGGCGGCTGCCGCTGCCCGACGACGTGCGCTCGTTGCTGGTGAGCCAGCCGCGGCCGCCGCAACTGGCGTGGGAGGCATTCCACCACCTGGGCGAGGCGGCCGAGACGGCCGCGCGGGTGCTGCGCGCGGCGCTGGAGCGGCAGGAGAAGGGCGTGGGCATCCTGCTCTACGGCCCCCCCGGCACCGGCAAGACGGAGTTCGCGGCGACGCTCGCCGCCCACGTGGGTGCCGCGCTCTATCCGGTTGGCGAGACGGACGCGGCGGGCGAGGAGCCGACGCGCGGCGAGCGGCTGGCGGACCTCCGCCTCAGCCAGCGGCTGATCGACGCGACCGGCGGCGTGCTGCTGTTCGACGAGATGGAGGATTTGTTCGCGACCAACATGTTCGGCCGGCGCGACACGCCGAGCCGGGTGTTCCTGCATCGCCTGATCGAGCAGGGCGGCGCGCCGGTGATCTGGACGGCCAACGACATCAGCGTGGTGGGACCGGCGGTGGCGCGGCGGATGATGCTGTGCATCGAGCTGCGCCAGCCGCCGGCGGCAGCGCGGGCGC
>NZ_BANB01000549.1 GCF_000964365.1 Acidisphaera rubrifaciens HS-AP3
CCGAGCGGGGCGAGACGGTTGACGCAGCGCAGGCGGACCGCGCGATGCCCGCTGCCGCGCGGGCCGACGACGACGCGCCGGCCGGGCGCGTCCAGCCCGACCACGACGCGGCCCGCCGCGGCGGCGCCGAGACGCTTGGCCTGGCCCACCGTATACCGCGCGATCCCGTCATGGCGCCCGAGCACGGCGCCCGTCTCGTCCACCACGTCGCCCGGCAGCAGCGCATCGGGGCGCAGCCGGCCGACCGTGTCGGCATAGCTCCCGGACGGGACGAAGCAGATGTCCTGGCTGTCCGGCTTGTCGGCGACCGGCAGCGCCAGACGCGCCGCCTCGGCGCGGACCGTCGCCTTGTCGGGCATGTCGCCGAGCGGGAACAGCGACCGCGCGAGCTGCGCGGGCGTCGTCGCGAACAGGAACCAGCTCTGGTCGCGCCGGAGATCCGCCGCGCGATGCAGCTCCGGCCCGTCCGGTCCGTCCAGCCGCCGCACGTAATGACCCGTCGCCAGAAGCTCGGCGCCCAGGCTGCCCGCCAGCGCCGTCAGGTCCGCGAACTTCACGGTCTGGTTGCACCGCACGCAGGGCACCGGCGTCTCGCCCGCCGCGTAGGTATCGGCAAAATCAGCGATCACGGCATCGCGGAACCGCTGCTCGGCATCGATGACATAGTGAGGAATGCCCAGACGATCGGCGACACGCCGGGCGTCGTGGATGTCCTGGCCGGCACAGCAGGCGCCACGCCGGCCGGCCGCCGCGCCGTGGTCGTACAGCTGAAGCGTGACGCCGATCACCTCGTGCCCGGCCTCCACCAGCAGGCCGGCGGCCACGCTGCTGTCCACCCCGCCGCTCATGGCCACCAGGACACGCATGGGAACGGGCCGGATCAACCGGCCAGCATGTTCCGCGTGCCGGCGGGCAGGCGCACGACGAGCCCGTCCAGCGCCTCGGTCATCACGATCTGACAGCCGAGGCGGGAGGTCTCCTCCAGCCCGAAGGCGAGGTCGAGCATGTCCTCCTCGTCCTCGGTCGGCTTGGCGAGCCGGCGGAACCAGGACGGGTCCACGATCACGTGACAAGTGGAGCAGGCCAGCGACCCCTCGCACGCGCCCTCGATGTCGATGTCGTGCTTGTGGGCGATCTCCAGCACCGACAGGCCGAGCGGGGCGTCCACTTCGCGCCTCGTGCCGTCGCGCTCGATAAAAGTCATGGTCGGCATGCGGTGTCGGGCCTGTTCCGGTTCAGGCCGCCGCGCGGTCCGCGCAGACGGCGTGGGCGGCGATCAGCAGCTCGGCTGCCTGCGCCACGTCGGCGGCGGAGGTAAAGCGTCCGATGCCGATGCGCAAGGTGCGCGCGGCCTCGTCCGCCGACAGCCCGATCGCCGCGAGGACATAGGACGGTTCGATGGCGGCCGAGCTGCAGGCCGAGCCGGTGGAGACGCACAGCGCCGGGGCCGCAGCCATGATGTCGAGGGCGCGGGCCGCCGGGAATGTGACGTTCAGGTTCCCGGCCAGCCGGGCGGTGCGGCTGCCGTTGACCCGCAGCCCCGGCAACGCCGCGGCCAGCCGGGCGAACACGTCGTCACGCAGGACGCCGACCCGCGCTGCCTCCGCCGCCCGTTCCTCGGCCGCGATGCGACAGGCGGCGCCCAGCCCGACGATCAGCGGGGCCGGCAGGGTGCCGGAGCGCAAACCGCGCTCCTGCCCGCCGCCGGAGAACAGCGGCGCGATCCGTGCCCGCGGGCGGCGGCGGACATACAGCGCGCCCACACCCTTCGGCCCGTAGATCTTGTGGCCGCTGATCGACAGCAGATCGATGCCGATGCCGACATCGACCGACACCTTTCCCACCGCCTGCGCCGCGTCCGTATGCAGCAGCGCGCCGGCCGCGCGGGTCAGCGCGGCGATGGCGGGCAGGTCCTGCAGCACGCCGATCTCGTTGTTGGCCGCCATGACGCTGACCAGGAGCGTCGGCACCGCCAGGGCGGCCCGCAGCCGGTCGAGGTCCAGCAGACCGTCGCGACCGACCGGCAAAACCACCGGCTCGAACCCGTCCGCGGCGAGGTCGCGCACGGATTCGAGGACACATTTATGCTCCGTCGCCAGCGTCACGATCCGGCGGCGGGGATCATCCGCGCGGCGCGCATGGCCGGCCGCGCCCTTGATGGCGAGATTGTTGCTCTCCGTCGCGCCGGAGGTGAGGACGATCTCGCGCGCCTCGGCCCCGATCAGCGCCGCGATCCCGGCGCGGGCCGCCTCGACGGCGGTCTCGGCCGCGCGCCCCATCGCGTGCTCGGCGCTGTGCGGATTGCCGTAGGTCTCGGTAAACCAGGGCAGCATGGCATCGACCACGCGCGGATCGCACCGGGTGGTTGCCTGGTTGTCGAGATAGATCGGCGGGCGCGTGGCGGTCATCCACGCAAGATAGGCGGCCCGCCCGCCCGCCGCATCCCCGTACCCGCGCGGGGCACACGGTGCCGCCGGGTATCACTTACGCCGGACGCGCACCGTGTTCAGGCAACTCACGATCGACCGTGCCTTGGCGCTGAGCTGCGTCGCGGGGCGGCGGCCGAGATAGACGCGCGGGTCGATCATCGCCGCCTCGCCGATCGTCATCGACGCGAACTCCTCGTGCGCGCCTTCCGGCAGGCCGGCGAGGTATTCCCGCAACAGCCACTGCACGGCGAAGATCGGGTGGCCATAGGGCGGCACCACGCATTCGAGGATTTCGCCGCCCTCCGCGAACAGGTTCTCCAGCCCCTGCTGTGTCATGTTGTAGAAGTGGTTCGGAAACCCGTGCACCGGCTGGAGGAACGGCACGGCGGCCAGGATTTCGCCGCCCGGCCGCACCACCCGCAGAAGCTCGCGCGCGCACGCGAACGGATCACGAACGTGCTCCAGCACCGCGAGCGAGACGGCGGCATCGAAGCTGGCATCGGCAAACGGCAGCGATTCGCCCACCGCCAGCACGTCGGTCGAGCCGTAATCCACGATCTCCACATTGAGGACATGCGGCGTGCGCCGCGGTCGCCGCCCGGCGCCGCAGTCGAGCACCCAGCCCCCGTCGGCCGTCGCGCGGCCGATCAGCTCGATCACCTCGTTGGGATAGGGGTTGGAGGAGACGTTGTCCGTCTCGGTCACGCGGGAACTGATCTTGAGCGCGTCGGAGATCATGTTGAACGCGCGGTGGCCCTGGCTGAGCACCTCGTTGCAATCGGGACAGGTCACGCGCGGCGCGTCGAGAAGGCCGCGGATCGCCGTTGACCGGCAGCGTGGGCAAGCCAGGATCGAGCGGCTTTTGTCACGCGCCGCGAGACGCAGCGTCTCCTCCGAGGCCCGGGCCTGCGTTACCTCGGGCTTCAGCAGGCAGTGCTTGGAGACGACGTCGCCCTCGCAGAAAAGCTCGATCTCGACCTCCTCGCACATATCGAGGTCGAAGACGGTCAACGGGGCAAACACGCCGGAGACGAAGCCGAAGGGCGGGAGGATACGCCGGACATCGGGCCGGTCATGCAGGAGATGGGGTACGCGCCGGCCGTTGGCGGTGACCCGGATCTCCGGCTCCATCACATGGGCGGCCACCCAGCCATAGACGTCGAGGCCGCCGAAGCCGACATCGCCGTCCGGCTTATCGATGAAGCACGGCATGTGTTCTCACATCCTTCGCCGGAGGTCCCGATGCCGGCGGTGCTGCCTCATGCCGCCGGGCGATCCATGCGCAGGGAAAAGTCAAGCGCATCGCGGGCGAGATTGGGATTGTAGTAGGGATCGTTGTCAAGGAAGCGGCTCCAGCGGGCGCGGAACGCCGCGACCTCGGCCGGGTTCTGCGTCGTCCGCTGCGCCGACCTGCCTTCAAAGTGATACAGTTCGGCGAAGGGTGTATAGACGATGCGATACCCGACCTCGAGTACCCGCAGGCACAGGTCGATGTCGTTGTAGTCGATCGCGTATGCCTCATCGAACCCGCCGACCTGCGCCAGCACGCTCCGCCGCGTGGCCATGCACGCCCCCGTCACCGCCGCATAGTTGCGGATGACATGGGTGAAGGCGTTGTAGCCCACGAAGTGGCGCGGGAAACAGTGATACGGATGCGCCGCCCCGCCGTTGACGCCGATCACGGTGCCGACATGCTGGATCGACCCGTCGGCATGCAGCAGCCGGCCGCCGACCACGCCGATTTCCGGGTCCTGCGCGAACTCCAGCAGCGCGGTCAGCCAGTCCTCGCTGATGACTTCCATGTCGTCGTTGAGCAGCACGACATGCTCGCTGCGGGCGCGCCGGACCGCGAAATTCGCCTTCGCCGCGAAGTTGAACGGTGTCACGCCGCCGGTATAGTCCTCGATCGTCACGCCGAGGTCGCGGTACTCGGCCAACTGCCCGGCATCGAGCCGCCCGTTGTCCACCACGATGATCTCGTAATTCGGATAGCTCGTCTTCTCGCGTATGGAGCGGACGAAGTTGTCGACGAACGGCATCTCGCCCTTCCCCGGCACCTCGCCGCGCTGGTTGTTGGTGAGGACCAGGAGCGAGACGCGCGGACGCCCCATCAGGGGGCGGCGCACGCGGAACGTCCCTTCCGTCAGACCCTTCTCCACACGCGTCGTGTCGCCGTATTTGGCGCGCGCGTGCTCGGCGAGCGCCCGCTGGCCGGCCAGCAGCGCCGCGGGCTTCGCGTCCACGACCTCGGCGGCCGATCCAGGGATGGCGCGCCAGTGATACAGCGCGCGGGGAATGTGGTGGATACGATCGGTCGCACGCGAGATGCGCAGCATCAGATCATAGTCCTGCGCGCCGTCGAACCCATCGCGGAAACCGCCGATGTCCAGCATCAGGCGCTTCCGGACGACGAGCATGTGGAGGACGTACATCACGCTCTCCAGATGCTCGGGCGACCAGTCGGGCTTGTAGAAATGATCGATCCGGTTGCCCGCGACGTCGATCTTATCCTCGTCGGTGTAGAGACAGTCGATGTCCGGCTGCGCGCTCAGCGCACGCGCCACCTCCATCAGCGCGTCGGGATGCAGCTCGTCGTCGTTGTCGAGCAGCACGACATATTCCCCGGCGGCGATCTCCACGGCGGCATTGGACGCGCCCACGATGCCGCTGTTACGCGGCAGATCGCGTATCTTGATGCGCGGCGACGTGCCCCGGTAGCGGTCGAGCACCGCCAGGGTGTCGGGTCGCGTGGACCCGTCGTTGCACAGGCAGAGTTCCCAGAATCCATAGGTCTGCCGGATCACCGACTGGATGCAGGCCTCCAGCAGCATGCCAGGGACATCCCACACCGGCACCACCACGCTGAGCAGCGGCAGGCGGCTGACGCCCGGGTAGGGGAGCGACAGGGCTTGCTTGCCCAGGGGTGCCAACGCGGCCCCGCGGGATGCCCCCACCCACCCGAGAAAACCCACCGGACTCGCATCGAGGTTGACGCTGTGCAGCCGCTCGCGGATCACGCCGCCGATCGCGTCGTCGGAGAAGTCGCGCGCGATCCGCCGTGCCGCCGCAGCCCCGCGACGTGCCGCCTCCGCCGGGTCGGCGACGACCGCGCGCAACTGCTCCACCAGGCTCGCCTTGCGCGGCTCGGCCCAGTTGTAATTGGGACTATAGGGCCCGGTCCAACGGCCGACCTCGGCCAGCGTCCAGTCGACCGGGTAACCAACCTCGGCATCGAAGAAATCGACGTTGCCGGAATAGTTGGTCGCGACCACTGGTTTGCCGAGCGCCATGCACTCGGCGATGTTGAGGCCGAAACCCTCGCTCCGGTGCGGCGAGATCAGGGCATCGCAGACCGATTGCAGGCCCGCCATCTCGGCCGCGGACAGCTTGTCGGCAATCACCCGGACGTTGGACATGCCGCGGATCGCGCGGTTCAGCTGCGAGACGAAGGCCGGATCACCGCGGCTGGAATGGTATTTCAGGACGAGAAACACGCTGGTGTCCGACGCGAAGGCGGTGCGGAAGGCCTCGATCGCGGCAAACGGATTCTTGCGCGCCGCGCTGCTGCTGACGTCGAAGGGCAGGAGGAACACGAACGCGTCCTCGGGCAGGCCGAAATCGGCCCGCGTGGCCGGTACCGGGACGGCGGGGACGACGACCGGCAGGTGGACCTTGTGGACCGGCACCGGCGCCATGCTCCGCATGGCCGTCACCTGGAACTCGCTGTTCGTCCAGACCTCGTCGAGCGCGCCGAAATACGGAAACCAGTCGGGCCGGAACGCCGGCAGCTCCCACTGCCAGACACCTATATTGTAGGCGTCGTCGAACTGCCCGTCCGGGAACAGGCCGAGCGTCCGGCCGAGCTGGTCGGCGTTCACGATGATCAGGTTGATCCGATAGATAGGTCCGCGCGCCCGGTCGGCAGCGGTGACCCGGGCGGGACCCTGCGAGGTGTCGAGGTTCCAAAGCGCGATCGGAATGCCGGCGGCGTGCAGCGCGCGCACCATCCCCCGCGCCGCGGTCCCGAGCCCGCTGAGCGCTGCGAACGACCCGTAGACGTTCATGCCGAACGGCTTGGCCAGCAGCCGCCCGGCGTTGCAGCGACGATCGCGGAACGGCGCGACGCCGCCCGGCACGCGCCCCTCCGCCCGGCCGAAATCGAGCCAGTGACGACGCGCCGCCTCCGGGTCGGGGCCGATGGCGCCGCGCACGTCGGGATGGAGAAAGAGATAGGTGTCCGGATCGACCTCGTCCTCGGCGAACAGCTGCGGAAGACCCTCCGGCAGGCCGGCATACAAACTCTGATCGTGCAACACCGACGGCCTGCGCCCGGCCGTCTCGTCGGCGAGGCCGGTGGCGCGCCAGTGCGTTTCGGGATCGGCCACCTCGCCCGCGTCGATCAGGGCGCGCACATCGGGATTGAGGGCAAGATACAGCTCCGGCACGAACCGTCCGCCCTCGTTGGCGAGCGACACCGGGTCGAGTGCGGCGGGCGAATCGGCGGCGTCGGCCGTTGTCTCCGCTGCGGCCGGTGCGGGGTGTTCGGCGATCACGCCCGAGGCTTTCACGGCACGGCAGGGCGCGGGTCCGTGCATCGGCGCGAGACGCCCGGTCGGCCCATCCCCTTCGGTGGCCGCCTTCGCCCGGACCGCCGTGATCTGGTGATCCGTCCGCGCCGGCGGACCAAGCCGCCCCGGGTCGCGGCCGCCGGACCGCTCAGACGTCATGACGGTGCCAAGGACGTCTGCGGCGGCGATCTGGGTGCCAACAAGCGCGGCTTTAGCACGCTTCATGCCAGAGATCCCATTATCCATTCCGGGTTGAAGTCGCGGGTCGCCAAGACACTTAGCGGGCGCCCCCACCCGGCACGCGAAAGCCCAGCTAGCGGCCGATTAACTTTGCGTCAAATTACTCCAACGGCTCATTTTTATGAGCACTCGTGGCGTCGAGCCGGATCGGCTGCGTCGAAATTATCGCGACGCGTCATCCACTTTGAGGCGATTTGATAAAAATCTGACTGTCTTGCCTTGTCGTGCAAATGGCCGCGGCTGATGCGCCGCGCCGCGCCGGGCCGCCTTGCCACGGCTTTCCCCTGGAAGTGGCCACCGCGGCGAATTCATGACACATCCGCTGCCCCCGCCGTCCTATCGGTCCGCGCAGGAGTATTGGCCATGCCACAGGACGATGATCGCGCCATCCCCGCCGCGACGGCCACCGTCAGCCATGCGGCGGAGCGCGGCCGGACGATTGCCCTCGGCATCCTCGCGACGCTTGCGGTTGCCTATACGCTGAAGGTCGCCGCGGCGCTGATCCTGCCGTTCATCATCGCGGCCGTCTTCAATCTCGTCCTGCAGCCCGCCAAGCACCTCCTGCATCACCGCCTGCGCATCCCCGCGCCGCTGGCGGCATTGGCACTGATACTCGTGCTGTTCGGTATCGTGGGCGGGCTTGGCGCGGCGGTCTCGGTCCCGGCCTCGGGCTGGATCGCCCGCGCCCCGGACGGCGTGAAACTGCTGGAGAAACGTCTCCACGGCCTTGCGGGCCCGATCCATTACGCCGAGCGCGGTGTCCGTGAACTGGAGTCCCTGCTGCGCGAAGGCCAGGCGCCGGCACACGACGTCGCCGAGGGCCCCATGCAGCAAGCCCCGCCACAGGCCGCCGCCCGACAGGACAGCAATCCCAACCTGATGGGGACGATCGGCAGTGTCGGCCTGAGCGTGCTGCAGGGCACGGGCGCGGCGATGGGTCAGCTCCTGACGCTGCTTGTGCTGCTGTTCTTCATGCTGAGCGCGGGCGACACCCTGCTCCGCCGCCTGGTGGAGGTGATGCCGACCTATGCCGACAAGCGGCGGGTGGTCGAGATCGCGCAGGAAATCGAGCAGAACGTCGCCGGCTATCTCGCCACCATCAGCATGATGAACGTGCTGGTCGGCACCGCCGCCGGGCTGTCGATGTGGCTGCTGGGCGTGCCCGATCCGCTGTTGTGGGGCACGCTCGCGTTCCTGCTGAATTACATTCCGATCCTTGGCCCCTTCCTCGGCATCGTGATTTTCTTCTTCGTCGGCCTGTTCAGCTTCGACAGCTTGTGGATGGCCGCCGTGCCGGGACTGATCTACCTCGTCATCCACGTGATCGAGGGCGAGACCGTCACCCCGATGCTGCTGGCCAACCGCTTCACCCTCAACCCGGTGCTGGTGATCGGCTCGCTGTTCTTCTGGGATTACATCTGGGGCGTGATCGGCGCGCTGCTGGCCGTGCCCCTGCTTGCGGTGGGCAAGATCATCTGCGACCGGATCGATCCGTTGAAGCCGCTCGGCCACCTGCTCGGCGGTCCGCCCGACCGGGACTCCAAGGAGCCCGTCGTCGATCTTCCGCACGGCCGGGTCCCCTCCTGACGCGCCAAGAGCCAGGTCATTCATCGGCCGCTCGAACACGAAAGCGTACCGTGAGGCCGACAGGCTTTCCTTTGCTCCCGCGCGGGACCACACTGAGTTCGCAATGCAGATGCATGGCAGTTGCGCGGCGCGCGGGAATGCAGGTGTGTTGCTGACGGGGCCGCCGGGCGCCGGCAAATCCAGCCTCGTGCTGCAACTCCTCCGTCATGGATTTCGCCTCGTGGCAGACGACCGCGTGGATATCGAGGCGGGCATCGCGCGCCCGCCGGCGGACCTCGCCGGGCTGCTGGAGGTGCGCGGTCTCGGGATCGTGCGGCTCGACCATCTGTCGGCGGCGCACCTGCGCCTGCTGGTGCGCCTGACGGATGGCGCGCCCGCACGCCTGCCGGCGCCGGCACGCGACACGGCACTGAACCTGCCGGTCGTCGAACTGAACCCGGGCTGGCCGGGCGCACCCGACCGCATCGCCCTCGCGCTGGATTGCGCGCTGGGCGCGGTGCCGATGCTCGCCGGCGCCTTCGCGGCATGAAACGCGCCGTGCCTGCCGCGCCCCCTGGCGACCGATCAGGCGACCCCTTGAGCGACTCACATTCTCAGCCCAGGGCCGAGGCGCCCGGCGGCCGCCCGCGTCGCGTCGTGCTGGTGACCGGCCTTTCCGGTGCCGGCAAGGCGTCGATCCTGCGCGCCCTCGAGGATCTCGGCTATCAGGCGATCGACAACCCGCCGCTGACGCTCATCGACACCCTTATCAGCTCGACCGACCGACCACTGGCGATCGGCGTCGATTGCCGGACGCAGGGGTTCGACGCCTCCGCGGTGCTGACCGCGCTGGCCCGGCTGCGGGCCCGCGCCGAGCTGGAAGCCCATCTGGTGTATGTCTGGGCGGAGACGGCGGTACTGCTCCGCCGCTACACCGAGACGCGGCGCCGGCATCCCCTCGCGCCCGCGGCCCCGGTCGCCGAAGGCATCGCGGCCGAGGAGGCGCTCACCGCCCCGCTGCGGCGGGAGGCCGGGCTGGTGATCGACACGTCGGACCTTGAACTCGCGTCCCTGCGCGCGGTGATCGAACGCCACTACGGCGGCGACACCGCCATGGAAGGCCGGGCAGGCATGCAGCTCGGGCTGATTTCCTTCGCCTATCCGGCCGGCCTGCCGCGCGAGGCGGATCTGGTATTCGACGCACGCTTTTTGCGGAACCCGCACTACGATCCCACATTGCGGGAGCGGACGGGCCTCGATCCGGCGGTCGGCGCCTATGTGAGGGCCGACCGGGATTACGAAGAGTTTTACGCCCGGATTAAAGCCCTGTTAGCGCTGGTCTTGCCCCGCTTCGTCCAGGAGGGCAAGAAATACGCCTCCGTGGCGATCGGATGCACCGGCGGGCGACATCGCTCGGTTCATCTGGTCGAAACCCTGGCGAAGGACCTTTCAGAGACGGGCTGGCGTGTTCACGTGACGCACCGGGAGCTTGCGGCCGCCGCACGGACGGGCAGCAGGCGGACGGGGCCGGACACGCACGCAGCCGACGCACCGCATAAGACCCCGCCGGCCGTCCGCGAGGATGCGCCGGCACAGGCTCGGGAGGCCTGAATGCCAACTTTGCCGACAATGGACGTGCCGCAGGACGTGCCGAAACCGGTCGGGACGGCCAGCCGCGTGGACACGAGCGCCGGACTCGACGACGACGGCGACGGCGACGACCCGGCGCTTTCGCCGCGCCCGCCGTCATCCTGCACACGGTCCGCGCGATGATCGGTATCGTTCTGGTCACGCATGGCCGGCTCGCGGACGAGCTTCGGTCGGCCATGGAGCATGTGGTCGGCGCGCAGCGTAACGTCGATACGGTCTGCATCGGCCCCGACGACGACATCGAGAGCCGGCGCGAGGACGTGGAGCGCTGCGTGCGCGAGTGCGACACCGGCGACGGCGTGGTGCTGCTGACCGACATGTTCGGCGGGACGCCCAGCAACCTCGCCATCTCGATGCTTGACCGCAAGGGCGTGGAGGTGATCGCCGGGGTCAACCTGCCGCTGCTCGTCAAGCTGGCGAAGGTACGATCCTCGCGCCCGCTCGCCGACGCGGTCGCCTGCGCGCAGGAGGCGGGGCGGAAATATCTCGCCGCCGCCTCGCATCTTCCCGCCTGTGCGCGCGACGGCCAGAAGAACGGCACCTGTGGCTGAGGACGGCGGCACACCCGTCGTCAGCCGGAGCGTCATCATCCCGAACCGCCGCGGACTGCACGCCCGGGCAGCCGCCAAGTTCGTGACGATGGCGGAGCGCTTCGCCGCCTCCATCGAGGTGATCAAGGACGGCCAGACCGTCGCCGCGCAGTCGATCATGGGCCTCATGATGCTCGGCGCCGGCCAGGGCAGCACGATCGAATTGCGGGCGGAGGGCTGGGACGCGCGCGAGGCACTCGATGCGCTTGCGACACTGGTGGAGGCCGGGTTCCATGAGCAGGACTGACCTTCATCCCTCAAGCCGCGCGGCCGCATGTCCACACCCGACGAATCCGATCCGCCGGTCGCCCCGCCCCGCCACGCCACGGCGGTGACCGGCAAGGACGCCCCCGGCCCGCCCCCGCCGAAGCTGCCGCCGCCGCAGCACAAGCGCATGCAGCGCCTGCCGCCGCC
>NZ_BANB01000548.1 GCF_000964365.1 Acidisphaera rubrifaciens HS-AP3
CAGCATCGACCAGCGCGCGCCGAGCCGCCACAGGCCGCGGGCGCGGTCCTGGATCGCGAAGCCGCGCGCCTGCAGCGTCCGGAGCAGCCGGAACCCGGCGGTGCGCGTGCACCCGGCCTCCTCGGCGACGGCGGCGAGGGAGGCCGGACCGATGCGGGCCAGGGCTTCGAGCAGATCGAGCGCGCGGTCGACCGCCGCGATATTATAGGCGCGGCCCGCGCCGTCGCCGCGCGCGTCCTCGGTCCAGCTCTGGTCGGCCGTATCCGGCGGGGGTTCGGCGCCGTGAAGGGAGAGGGCAGTCGACATCATGCTGTCCGATCCATCGCAACCTTAACGCGTCGTACCGGCATGGCTATGCAGGCGCCCTTTGCATGATGACGATAATGTGAGACTTCACACACGAAATCGTGACGGTCAAAGGAAAAGCCGTCGCGCAACTCGTTAGGGCGAGCGTATCCGGTATGCGAACGTCGCAGCCACCGGGAAGGGTCACGGATCGGCGTCCGGCCGGCGGGGGCAGTGCTGCCGGGCGGCCTGTGCCCTTGTTCGCCCCGCGCGGCCTTGGTAATGGCGCCGGCCGTCCGGGATATGGCGTGTCCCGGACGCGGGGCGTGACGTGGGCCGCCCGCGCGCGGGCGTGGTGGAACTGGCAGACACGCCAGATTTAGGTTCTGGTGGCGCAAGCCGTGGGGGTTCAAGTCCCTCCGCCCGCACCAGGCCCCCGGCCGTGCGCCTGCACCGCACGTGATCACGCCAGACGAGACGCCGGGGCCCGCGACGGCAGGCCCGGACCATGCCCATGCCGTCGCGAGGAGAGGACCAGGCCTATGCAGGTGACCGAAACCCAGTCCGAGGGACTGAAGCGCGCTTACACCGTCGTCGTGCCCGCCGCCGAGATCGAAAGCAGGCGGGCCGCGCGTCTCGATGACCTGCGCAAGACGCTGCGCATTCCCGGATTCCGTCCCGGCAAGGTGCCGCCGACCCTGGTGCGCCAGCGCTACGGCAGCGCCGTGGCCGCGGAGGTGCTGGAACAGAGCGTCAGCGAGGCCACCCAGCAGATGATGACGGAGCGCAATCTCCGTCCGGCGCTGCAGCCCAAGGTGGACCTCGTCAGCTCCGAGACGGCGGCGGACGCGGCGGCGGCGGCTGATCTCGAGTTCAAGGTCGAGATGGAGGTGCTGCCCGACATCACCGTGCCCGATCTCAAGTCGATCAGCCTGACGCGTCTGAAGGCCGAGGCGGGCGACGAGGCGATCGACCGGGCGCTGCAGGAACTGGCCCGCCGCCAGCGCACGCTCGAGGACGTCACCGAGGATCGCGGGGCGGCCGAGGGCGACGTCGTCACCATCGATTACGAGGGCAAGGTCGATGACGTGGCCTTCCCCGGCGGCACCGGCACCGGTCTCGACGTCGAAATCGGCGGCAGCGGGTTCATCCCGGGCTTCGCCGAACAGCTCGTCGGCATCCGGCCGGAGGAAAGCCGCACCCTCAACGTGACCTTCCCCGAGGATTACGGCGAGGCGACCCTGGCGGGAAAGCCGGCCAGCTTTGCCGTGACGGCCCGCCGGCTGCGGCGCGGCGTGGTCCCGGCGGTCGACGAGTCGTTCGCCGAGAAGCTGGGCTTCGAAAGCTTCGCCGAGGTGCGCGGCCTGATCGCGCAGCAGATCCAGCGGGAATACGACCAGCTTGCGCGCTTGAAGGTGAAGCGCGCCCTGCTCGACGCGCTGGCCGAGCGGGCGGACTTCACGGCGCCAGAAGGTCTCGTCGAGGCCGAGTTCGCCCAGATCTGGGGCCGCATCTCGGCCGAACGCGCGTCGGGGCAGGGCGACTCGGAGGACGCGGGCAAGGACGACGAGACGCTGCGCGCCGAATATCGCGCGATCGCCGACCGGCGGGTGCGCCTCGGCCTGCTGCTGGCCGAGATCGGCCGCAGCAGCGGCGTGACCGTGCAGCAGGAGGAACTGCTCCGCGCCATGCGGGCCGAGGCCGGGCGCTATCCGGGGCAGGAGACCAAGGTGATGGAGTTCTTCCGCAGCAATCCGCAGGCCGTGGAGTCGCTGCGCGGCCCTATCTACGAGGACAAGGTGGTCGATTACGTGCTGGAGCTCGCCGACGTCACCGACCGGACGGTGACGCCCGAAGAGCTGGCGCGCTCCGACGACGAAGGGGCAGAGACGGCAGCGGCCGCCGCCCCGGCGCCGGCGGCCGGCGAGGGCGACGCCCCCGCCGCCTGACGGTGCCCCGGACGGACAGCCGGTGGGCAAGGCGCGCGGGCGCACCTTATTGTGACAAGTGTCGACGCAAGGAAGCTGGGCGATGAGCGAACGTGATCCGATCGAGGTGTATTCCAGTTCGCTGGTGCCGATCGTCGTGGAGCAGACGGCGCGCGGGGAACGGTCGTACGACATCTATTCCCGCCTGCTGAAGGAACGGATCATCTTCCTCACCGGTCAGGTCTACGATCAGGTCAGCGCGCTCATCTGTGCCCAGCTCCTGTTCCTCGAAAGCGAGAACCCGACCAAGGACATCGCCTTCTACATCAACAGCCCGGGCGGGGTCGTCTCTTCCGGGCTGGCGATCTATGACACGATGCAATACATCCGCAGCCCCGTCAGCACCGTCTGCATCGGTCAGGCGGCGTCGATGGGCAGCCTGCTGCTGGCGTCCGGCGCCCGCGGCAAGCGCTATGCCCTGCCGAATGCCCGCGTCATGGTCCATCAGCCGTCGGGCGGGGCGCAGGGGCAGGCCACCGACATCGAAATCCAGGCCCGCGAGATCCTCACGCTGCGCAAGCGGCTGAACGAGATCTATGTCCGCCACACGGGGCAGCCGCTCGAGGCGATCGAGCGGAAGCTGGAGCGCGACTCCTATATGTCGGCCGAGGAAGCCCGCGAGTTCGGTATCGTGGACGAGGTCGTGGACCGCCGTCCCGTGTCCGAGGATGAGACCCCCAAGACCTGACCATCCGGCACCGCCCGGCGGCGCGCCGCTTGCAGGGCACATCCTGCGGACGGCCGCCGCCGGGCGGGCGTCCGGGGGC
>NZ_BANB01000547.1 GCF_000964365.1 Acidisphaera rubrifaciens HS-AP3
GTCGCGCGATGCGGCGTCGGCTGGGACGTCCCCGGCTGGGACGTCCCCGGTTGGGGCGCGGCGGTTGAGGACGGGGTCGGCTGAGAGGGGCCGGGCTGGGACGTGCCCTGCTCCGCCGCCTGCGCGCGCGCCGCGCCCGCCACGACCGCGGCGACCGCCGCGGCGGCGATGAGTATGCGGACATGCATAGGAGGGGCAGGACTCCTGCAGCTTTCGACGGACCCGGACCCTACAAGCGCGGAACGGACCCGGCAACGCGGCGTTGCCATCACGACCGTTTCGCCGTGATATGGCCGTGGCTGACATGGCGGCGGCGCGCCCATGACAACCGGAGGATGAGATGATGCGATCCGCTGATAGCCTCTCCAGCGACGCCCGTGAGCAGCTTGCACGGCTGCGCGACCAGGTCGACAGCCTGATGCGCGACCGCGTCGGCGTCGGCATCGACGAAGCCGCCGGCCGGGCGGAGAAGGTGGCCCGCCGTGCCGCCGCCGGCGCGCGGGAACAGGCCGACGCGCTGAGCGGGCGGGTGCGTGACCAGCCGCTGATCGCCGTCGTTGCCGCGCTCGGCATCGGCTACCTGCTCGGCCGCTTCATCCGCTGACGGAGAGACGCCCCGCATGCGTCCCGTCCGACTTGCCCGTGCCGCCGCCGAGGCCGAGGGGCTGCGCCTGCAGCGCCTCGTGCGGCGGCAGGTGCTGCGCGTCGTTTATGCCGTTGTCGCCCTGATCTTTCTCGTCGCCGCGCTCGGCGTCGGCCACGTGGTCGGCTGGATGCTGCTGCGCGCGCGGATGACCGATCTGCAGGCGTTGCTGGCGCTGCTGGGCGGAGACGCGCTGCTGCTGGTGGTATTCGGCCTCCTGGCCGCCGTGAGCCACCCAGGCGCGGTCGAGCGCGAGGCGCTGGAGGTGCGGCGCGCGGCGACGTCGCAGCTCGGTCGCGACGTCACCGCATGGGTGACGCTGCGCCCCTTGGTGCGCATCCTGCCGGTGCGGCATCTGTATAGCCTGGTGCTTGCGGGCCTGACGGCGCGAAATCTGTCGCGCCGCTAGCCGCCGCACGCCGCTTTCCCAGCCCATGCAGAAGGACCGCGATGGACGACAGCCGTGACGGAATCGCCGCCTGGCGGGAGGGGCGGGCCGGCCGTATCCGGCTTGACCGACCCGCCGCGTTGAATGCGCTCGACCTGCCGATGGTCCGGGCGATCGCGGCGGCGATGGAGGGCTTCCGGGACGATCCGGCGGTGCACCTGGTCGTTGTGGACAGCGCCGCTCCGCGCGCCTTTTGTGCGGGCGGCGACATACGCGCGCTGCGCGACGACCTCGTGGCCGGGCGGACGGAGGCGGTGGACACGTTCTTCCGCGAGGAATACGCGCTCGACCTCGCCGTCGCACAGTTTCCGAAGCCCTGGGTCGCACTGGTGGACGGTGCCTGCATCGGCGGTGGGATCGGCGTGTCGGTGCACGGCAGCGCCCGCGTCGCGACCGAGGGGGCGATGTTCGCGATGCCGGAGACGGCGATCGGGCTGTTTCCCGACATCGGCGCCTCGTTTTTCCTGCCGCGCATGCCGGGAGCGATCGGTTTCTACCTCGCACTGACGGGCGCGCGCATGAAGGGCGCGGACGCGGTGCGTGCCGGGTTTGCCACGCATTACGTCCCGCGCGAAGCCATGCCGGGGCTTGCGGAGGCGCTGGTGCGCGATGGCGTGGCGGCGCTGGCGGCGCATGCACGGGCCTTGCCGCCGTTCGGCCTGGCACCGCACCGCGCCGCGATCGATCGCTGCTTCTCTGCCGGCAGCGTGCCGGAGATCCTGGCGCGCCTTGCCGCCGAGGACACGGATTGGGCACGCGAGACGACCGCCACCCTGCGCGCGATGTCGCCCTCGTCGCTGATGTGGTCGCACGCGCTGCTGCGCGCGGGCGCGGGGCGCGATCTTGCCGCCTGTCTGCGCGCGGAACTGGCGCTGGCGCATGCGGTGACGCGCCATCCCGATTTCCTCGAAGGCGTGCGGGCGATGGTGGTGGACAAGGACCGCGCGCCGCGCTGGTCGCCCGCGACGGTGGAAGCGGTCGATCCCGCCGCGATCGCCGCCCTGGCCGGCTGAGGCATCGCGCCCACCGCCGGACGCAGAGGGCGCTTGCCGGGGCGCGTGCTTCGGCCTCAGATCGCCGCCGTGTCAGACCAGGGTGCGCGCGCGTGTCGTCTTCGTCCGAATCGATCGTCGTCTACGGCGCGTCCGGCTTCGCGGTCAGCATCGCGGAGATGCTGGAGCATGGGTTCGAAAGCTTCGATTTCCGCGTCGTCGCCTATATCGACGATTTTCGCGGCGACCGTGGCGACGCGATCGACGGGGTGCCGGTGATCAATTTCGACCGCTGGGCGGCCGAGTTCCGCGCGCTGACCTGCATGATCACGGTGGGCGACCCAGCGGCACGGCGGCGACTGGCGGCGCGGGTGACGGAGGCAGGTGGTCGCGTCGGCACCGTGTGCCAGAAGACGGGCTCGATCTCGCCGCGCACGGTCACCGGTGCCGGCACGCTCGTCGCCAGCCGGGTCTATATCGGGCCGTTCACGGTGATGGGCGCTTGCACCATCGTGATGCCGATGGCGGTGCTCGGCCACGACATCGTCCTGGGCGACTGCGTCACGATATGCTCCTCGGCCAGCATCGCCGGTCATGTCGTGATCGAGGACGACGTGTTCGTGGGCGCGGGCGCGGTGATCGTCAACGGCACGCCGGACCGGCCGGTGCGGATCGGACGCGGCACGCATGTCGCGGCGGGTGCGGTGGTGACAAAGTCGCTGCCCGCCGACAGCCGGGTCTTCGGCAATCCCGCGCGTGACATCCGACGCGTCGCGGGCGACCGGTTGGCCGCGCGCCGCCGTGGCTAAACGCGGGCGGTTGCTGCGCTACATTCTCGGCGCGCTCGTGCTGGTCGCGGCATGGGACGGAATCAGCGTGCTGCGCCTGCATGCGCGGCAGGCGGCGCTGCTGCCGGCGCGCACCTGCGCGACCACCGGCGACGGGACGCTGCGCGTGTGCCACACGGCGGCCGACGAGGGCATCTACTACCGGCCGGCGGCGTGGCAGGTGGCATACAATACGCAGATCATCGCGCTGGACGACGGACGCTATGCGACCGTGCTGCATGGCGAGGCGCGCGACCTGCCGGCCTATGGCGCGGCGACGCACCGCCTGCGGCCGGGCGATTCTATCAAGTCGGGCGTCACGGGCGGCCCGCACGATCCCGCCGCCGTCTATCATGTGCCCGGCGATCTCGACTGGCGTATCTGGGGCAGCCTGACCGATCCGCATTCGCTGCTGTACGACCGCTTCGATCCGGCTACGTCCGGCCCCTCGGGCCTGAGCGGCGGCGGCAATCCGATGATGGTGCGCGGCGCGGCGGGCGATCCGTATTTCTATGTGTTGTACCTCGCGGTCGCGAGCGACGGCGGCCGCGGCGAGGCGTGGCGCAACATCCTGGTGGAGGCGCGCACCCGCGATTTCCTGCATTACGACCTGCTGCAGCGCGACACCGCGGCGCGATCGGTATGGGTCGCCTTCGCCGGCGACGCGGCGCGGCCGGCGGCGGTGGTCGATACCGCCGGACAGCTGATCGAGAGCAACCACCCGGCCCGCGTGACCGGGCCGGGCGATCCGCACCATCCGGTCGGGTCCGTGAATACGCAGGGGGTATTCGGGTCGCTGGCGCGGATCGGTACGACACTGTACTATTTCTATACCGATCAGGACCCGGCGGTGCCGACGCGCAGCCACCTGTATGTCCGTACCGCGCCGGACATCGCGACCAACGGCCGGCTGTCGCCGCCGCGCGCGGTGCTGGACGTGGCGCCGGAGATGCTGATCCGCGTCGCACGGGCGGCCGGCACGGCGGGCGGCGGAGGGGACCGGTGGGCGGTGTTCTACAACTGCTTCCGACGGCTGGCGCCGCCGGTATCCGACATCTGCCTTCAGTACACCCGCGACCTGGCGCTGGACGGCCCGGGCGGCATCGGTGGGCTCGTGCTGTTCGACGGGCCGGGCTTCAGCGGCGTGTCGCGCCACGCGCTCGGCCTGACGGGCGACGCTGCCGCCGCCGGCGCGTCGCTGAAGATCCAGCAATTCTACCTGTCGACGCCGGCCGGGGCGCTGGTGCGGCCGCGCGTCCGGGCCGACGGCGGACCGGCGCCGACCGGCGGCCTGCTGACCTGGACCGAACTCGGCCGCGACTGGTCGATCTTCGGCGCGCCTGTTTATTGGGCGGTGTGGGACGTCAGCCCGGAACGGCCCTGATGACCGGCACGCCGTTGCGGCGCGCGACGACGGTGAAGAAGGGCAGCGGCAGGACCGGGCCGGCAACGCTGTGGATCGACACGTCGATGCGCGCGAAACCGAGGGTAGTGAGCATGCGGCAGACCGCCGCCGGGCTGTGGTGCCACCAATGGTTCGTGTCGGTCGTGGGATCGGTGGGCGCGAACAGGGCGATCGGACGCTCCGTCTCGTCCGGCCGCACGGCCTCGGTCACGGGTTCGGTGACGATGATCGTCTCGTTGGTGATTTCCGCCGCGCCCTGCAGCGCGAGATACGGGTTCGGCAGGCGCAGCAGAACGCTCGCGAGCACGCTCACGTCGAAGCGGCCGAGATCCGACGGCGGAGCCTGCAGGTCGGCATAGACGATGCCGGCATCGAAGCCGACGGCGCGGCGCGTCACCCACCAGCTCGCGCGCATCCGCTCCATCAGGGCGTGCACGTCGGCGCGCGCCGAGGCGGGCAGCGGCGCATAGGTCGGGACCATCGACGCCTCCGCCCCGCGCGGCCATTCGATCGCCACCACCTCGCGCGCGACCGCGGCGAGATGCGCCGTGAGCCAGCCGCTGGAGGGGCCGTATTCCAGCACGCGCTTTCCCGCGAGCGGCACGCCGCCGAGCATCGCGGTTTCGCTGCCGCGCAGGTCGAGGACCCCGGGCTGCACGCCGCCGCCGGGCAGGCTGACGGCGTGGGTGAAAACGCAGTCCCGCGCCTCGGCCGCCGCGTAGGTATCCGCCAGCGCCGCCTGGAAGGCCGGCGTCATCTGCCCGTTGTAGCGCGACACCGGCAGATACTGCGTGTCGTAGTAGTGATCGAGGTCGATGCTCACGCGGAATACTCCGTTACGCGGCGGCTACGACAGTCAGGATTTGCGCACCAGCCAGCTGTCCTGCGTCGGATTGCCCTTCGCACCCTCGGGCTCGAAGTCGATCAGCGTGAGGCGCAGCGGATCGAGCATGGCGCGCCGGACATAGCTCGTCGGATGGAAGGTGCCGTAGTAGTTCGACCCGGCATCGTTGCCGCCCCCGACAAGCTGGTCGGCGTCGAACTGCGCGCGCATCGGCGGCGGCAGCGCGGCGCGATAGGACACGCCGTGCGTGGTGAAATACACATGGCCGCCCGGCCGCACCACGCGCTTGAGCTCCGCGAGCCACGGCACCTGCATCTCCTCCGGCAGATGGGTGAACACGGACAACGCATAGACGAGCCCGAAGTGGTTGTCGGGATAATCGAGATGCGGCTCCAGCCGGTTGGTGGTGAACTGCGCGAAGGCCAGGTTCTCGCGGCACCAGGCGATGGCGTCGGGGTTGAGGTCGGTCCCGTGCATCTCGACCGCCGGCGCTGCTTTCCAGTAGCGCAACACGCGGCCCACGCCGCAGCCGAAATCGAGCACGCGGCCGAGGCTGCGCGTGTCGATCCCGGCGCGGCGCAGGGTCGATTGGATCGCGCCGTAGCCGGCGCGGCCGAGGATAACGAACACCTCCACGTCATCGGTCCCGGCGACGAGAAAGCGGCCCTGTGGCGTTGGCAACGGCAGGTCGTCGGCGGCGATCTCGTTCAGGTCGACGGGCGGCAGGCCGTTGGCGACGGGCGGCTGGGCGGCCGGCATGGGTGCGGGG
>NZ_BANB01000546.1 GCF_000964365.1 Acidisphaera rubrifaciens HS-AP3
ACACCACCCGCTCGCCGCGAGCCACGCCCCGGCATGCGCTGGGCGGGGAGCCGGCCCTGTCCCGCCGGGCGCCACCGGCACGAAACTTGCGCCGCCCCCGGCGTTCTGGCCTCGTCCGGCCACCGGCCGAGCCTTGGGGAGTTGCGCTTTGCGTCTGTTCCGCTGCCAGGCCTGCGAACAGGTCCTGTATTTCGAGAACCGCCTGTGTACGCAGTGCGGTCATCGCGTCGGCTACCTGCCAGGGGCCGGGGCATTGACTGCCGTGGAGCCGGACGGGGAGGGCTGGACCGCGCTCGCGGAGCCGGACCGCCCGCTGCGCTTCTGCACCAACGCCGAGGCCGATGCCTGCAACTGGCTGGTCGCCGACGGGGGCGACTACTGCGACGCCTGCCGGCACAACCGCACCATCCCCGACCTTGATCAGGCGCCCAATCTTGATCGGTGGCGCAAGGTCGAACAGGCGAAGCACCGGCTGTTCTACACGCTGTTGCGCCTCGGCCTCCCGGTCGCGACCCGGGCGGACGACCCGGCCCACGGCCTCGCCTTCGACATCCTCGCCGCGCCCCGCGCCGGCGAGACGCAGGTCATGACCGGCCATGACGAAGGCGTGATCACCCTGTCGCTCGCGGAAGCCGACGACGTCGAGCGCGAGAAGCTGCGCGAGGAGATGGGCGAGCCCTATCGCACCGTCCTCGGCCATTTCCGCCACGAGATCGGGCACTACTTCTGGGACGTGCTGGTGCGCGACGCGCCCGACGCGGCGGCGCGGCTGGACCGGTTCCGCGCGCTGTTCGGCGACGAGCGCGAGGATTATCAGGCCGCCCTGCAGCGCCACTATGCGGAGGGCGCGCCGGCCGACTGGCAGAACCGCTTTGTCAGCGCCTATGCGACCGCGCATCCGTGGGAGGATTTCGCCGAGACCTGGGCGCATTACCTGCACATCGTCGATACGCTGGAGACCGCGGCGGCGTTCGGCGTCGATCTGCATCCGGTCGCCTCCGCCGACGAGAGCCTGGTCGCGGAAATCCATTTCGACCCGCACGAGCCCGACACGTTCGACCGGTTGATCGCGGCGTGGCTGCCGCTCACCCTCGCGGTCAACAGCCTCAACCGCAGCATGGGACAGCCCGATTTCTACCCCTTCGTGCTGTCGCCGCCCGCGGTCGAGAAGCTGGCCTATGTTCACGCCCTTGTGCACGGCGGACCGGACGCCGGCTGAGCGCGCGGCGCCCGGCTGATTTCGACCGGGCCGACGCGGGGCAGGGGCGCGGCGGCGGGCATCGACACCGGACGGGAAAGCGGGGGAGGCTGGTGCACCGCACCAATCGCCCCGTCGCCCCGTCGCCCCACGCGCAGACCCGTCATGCCCGACCTGACCGCGCCATCCATGCCCGCCGACGCGACCGTGCCGTCCCCGCCGGAGGGGCTGCCGCCCGGCCGCCGTGGCTGGGCGATGGCGACCGTGCTGATCGCGGTCGGCCTCGCGACGCTCGATACCGCGATCGCCAACACCGCGCTGCCCACCATCGCGGCCGACCTGCACGCCAGCCCGGCGGCATCGGTCTGGGTGGTCAATGCCTATCAGCTGGCGCTGGTCGCGACGGTGCTGCCCTTCGCGGCCCTCGGCGACAAGCTCGGCTACCGGCGCATCTATATCGGCGGGCTGGCGGTGTTCACCGTGGCCTCGGCCGTCTGCGCGCTGTCCTGGTCGCTGCCGACGCTGGCGGTCGCGCGGGTGCTGCAAGGTTTGGGCGCGAGCGGGATCATGAGCGTCAACGTGGCGCTGATCCGCTTCATCTACCCGCCGGCGATGCTCGGGCGCGGCGTGGGCAACAACGCGCTGGTGGTCGCGATCGCCTTCGCGGTCGGCCCGACGGTCGCCTCCGCCATCCTGTCGGTCGCGCCGTGGCCTTATCTGTTCGCGATCAACGTGCCGCTCGGCGCGCTGGCGGTCGCGATCGCGTTGCCCACCCTGCCGCGGACGCCGCTCAGCGACCGTCGCTTCGACCTGCCGAGCGCCGTGCTCAACGCGGTGACGTTCAGCCTGTTCGTCATCACGCTCGCCGAGGCGTCGCACGCCGCGCGGCTGCGCATCGTCTTGCCGCTGTTCGCGGTGTTCCTGCTCGTCACGCTGGTCTTCCTGCGCCGGCAGCTGCCGCTGGCGGCGCCGATGCTGCCCATCGACCTGTTCCGCCGGCCGCTGTTCACGCTGTCCGCGGTCACCGCGGTCTGCTCCTTCGCCGCCCAGGGATTGGCGTTCGTCTCGCTGCCCTTCTTTTTCCAGAACGAGCTGGGACGCTCGGCGGTGGATACGGGGCTGCTGATGACGCCCTGGCCGGTCGTCGTCGCCATCATGGCGCCGATCGCGGGGCGGCTGTCGGACCATTATCCGCCGGCAATCCTCGGCGGCGTCGGCATGGCGGGGCTGGCGCTGGGCATGTTGCTGCTCGGCGCGCTGCCGGCGCATCCGACCACGCCGGACATCATCTGGCGCATGGCGATCTGCGGCGCCGGATTCGGCTTCTTCCAGTCGCCCAACCTGCGCGCCCTGATGACGAGCGCCCCGCCCGAGCGGAGCGGCGGCGCCTCCGGCGTCGTCGCGACCTCGCGCCTGCTCGGTCAGGCGAGCGGGGCGGCCCTGGTCGCGGCGTGTTTCAGCATCGAGGGCGTGCAGGGACCGTCGCTCGCCCTCCTGCTCGGCGCCGGCTTCTCCGGAGCGGCGAGTGTGGCCAGCTTCATGCGTCTGGCCGCGCGCTGATCCGGCGGAAGCGCCGCGCCGTCGGCAGCAGCACGACGCCGCGCGCCGCCAGGGTGCCGCACAGCCCGGCCGGCGCCGCCAGCATCACCGCGATCGCGACCGCGCCCAGCGCGATCAGATACCACGCCCCGTAATCGGCGAAGGCCGCGCGGGCCGCGAAGAACACCGCCGTCCCCGCCGCCGGCCCCTCCAGCGTGCCGATGCCGCCGATCACCACGATGAAGATCACGTCCGCCGTCCAGTCGAGCACGCTGAACGCCGCGTCCGGCGAGACGCGCAGGTTCTGGATGAAGATCACGCCCCCCACCATGCCGGTCATCGCCGCGACCGCCAGATAGACCAGCAGCTTCAGCCGCCGCACGTCGACGCCGAGGCTCGCCGCCGCCGTCTCGTTGTCGCGCACCGCCGTCAGCGCGAGGCCCGCACGGGCGCGCAGCAGCGCCCAGGCGAGCACGGTCGCCGCCGCCGCCAGCGCGAGCGCGACGGCATACAGGATCAGCTGCCGCCCCGCCCGGTCCGGCGCGATGCCGCGCACGGCCGCGAGCGGCAGCGTCTTGCCC
>NZ_BANB01000545.1 GCF_000964365.1 Acidisphaera rubrifaciens HS-AP3
ACGGCGCCCGCGGCCACGGCGGCGGTGGCGCCGCCGAGGACGGTGCGTCGGGAAATCGTCATGGGTGCTTGTCCCCTGTCCTGATGAGCGGCGCGGTTAGCTCTTAACCATCTTGCAGTGTTCTTCCGCGAGCGGCGGGGCGGCCTCGTCGGGCGGGGTGGTGGCGAGCAGCTTGTAGTAGTCCCACCGTTCCTTGCTCTCCGACGGCTTTTTCACCTCGAACAGATAGGCCGGGCACAGCAGGC
>NZ_BANB01000544.1 GCF_000964365.1 Acidisphaera rubrifaciens HS-AP3
CCTTGCGCCCGCGCCATCCCACGCCGGCGACGGCGGGCAGCAGCCCGGCGCCTGACGCAGCCCGGCGGGGTTTGCGCCCCGGCCGGCGCGCGCGACACTGGGTGCATGAGCGAACAGGCCGTGCGCGGCGTCCACGCGATCTCCCGCACCACCCGCCTCACCGCCAGCATCGTCGCCTGCGCCCTGTTCATGCAGACGCTCGACAGCACGGTGATCTCCACCGCCCTGCCGGCCATGGCGCGCGCCTTCCACGCCGACGCGGTGGGCATGAGCGTGGCGCTGACCAGCTACCTGATCAGCCTCGCGGCCTTCATCCCCGCCTCCGGCTGGATGGCCGACCGCTACGGCACGCGGCAGGTGTTCCGCGCCGCCATCGCCGTCTTCACCCTCGGCTCGGTGCTGTGCGGCCGGGCCGACACGCTCGGCTTCCTGGTCGCCGCCCGGGTGCTGCAGGGCATGGGCGGGGCGATGATGGTGCCGGTCGGGCGGCTGGTGCTGCTGCGCTCCGTCGCCAAGACCGAATTGGTGGCCGCGATGGCGTGGCTGACCATCCCGGCGCTGCTCGGTCCGGTGATCGGCCCGCCGCTCGGCGGCCTGATCGTCACCTATGCGTCGTGGCGCTGGATCTTCGACATCAACGTGCCGATCGGCCTGCTCGGCATCGCGCTGGTGACGTGGTTCGTGCACGACGTGCGCGAGCCACGCCCCGTGGGCCTCGACTGGCGCGGCCTCGTGCTGTCGGGGCTGGCGCTCGCCGGGCTGATGCTGGCGGTGGAGATCGGCGCGCGCGGCCTGGTCAGCCTCGGCGCCGCGCTGACGATCGGCGCGGGCGCGCTGACCTGCGCCGCGCTGTACGGCTGGCACGCGCGGCGGCATCCGGCGCCGCTGCTCGACCTGTCGCTGATGCGGGTGCCGACCTTCGCCGTCTCGGTCTATGCCGGGTCGCTGTTCCGCATCGGCATCGGGGCGATGCCCTTTCTCCTGCCGCTGATGCTGCAGATCGGCTTCGGCGACAGTGCCGCGCGCAGCGGCATGGTCACCTTCGCGGGCTCGGCCGGCGCGCTGGTGATGAAGCCGGTGGCGACGCGGGTGATCGGCCGGCTTGGCTTCCGCCGCACGCTGCTGTGGAACGGGCTGATCGGCGCGCTGACGCTGGGCGCCTGCGGCGCCTTCCGCCCGGCCTGGCCGCTCGCCGCCATCTATGCCGTGCTGCTGATCGGCGGCTTCTTCCGCAGCCTGCAGTTCACCGCCTTCAACACCATCGCCTATGCCGATTTGTCGCGCGCGCAGATGAGTGCGGCGACCAGCCTGTATTCGACGCTGCAACAGGTGAGCCTGACCTTTGGCGTCGTCGCCGGCGCGATCGCGCTGCAGGCGGCGATGACGCTGCGCGGCCACGCCGTCCCGTCGACCGGCGATTTCGGCGCGGCCTTCTATGTCGTGGCCGGCTTCTGCCTGCTGAGCGTCCCCATCGCCCTCGCGCTGCGCCGCGATGCGGGCGCGAGCCTGATCGGCTGAGCCGCCGGGCCAAGACGTTCGATCAGCGCCATCGCCGCCGCGGGGTTGCGCGCCTTGTAGCCGCCGATGACATACAGGACCACCGCGCGGTCCGCCGCCCACCCGCGCGCCCGCGCCGCCCATGCGTCGAGCGCCGCGTCGCCATACCCGTCCGCCGCCTCGCTGCTGCCCATGATGCGCGCATAGGCGAACGGCGCGGTCGCGGCGTCGATGCACGGATGCGGCGAATCGCCGGCCAGCACGATCGCCACGCCATGGCGCCGCGCGAGGGCGACGAACGCCGGCGTGTCGAAGCTCGGATGGCGCACCTCGACCGCGTGGCGCAGCGCGCGCCCGTCCAGCGCGGGCGGCAGCAGCTTCATGAACGCCTCGAAATCAGCGGCATCGAACGCCTTGGTCGGCGCGAACTGCCAGTTGATCGGGCCGAGCTTGTCGCCGAGCAACAGCACCCCGCCGGTGAGGAAGCGCTGCACGCTGGCCTCCGCCTCCGCCAGCACGCGCCGGTTGGTCGCATAGCGCGGCGCCTTGACCGCGAAGACGAAATCATCCGGCGTCTCGTCACGCCAGCGGGCGAAGGTCGCGGGCGTCTGCGCGCCGTAGAACGTGCCGTTGATCTCGATCGAGGTCAGTCGGCGGCTCGCGTATTCCAGCTCGCGCCGATGCGGCAGGTCCGGCGGATAGAACCCGCCGCGCCACGGCGCATAGGTCCAGCCGCCGATGCCCACGCGGAT
>NZ_BANB01000543.1 GCF_000964365.1 Acidisphaera rubrifaciens HS-AP3
GGCATCGCGCAGCGCGCCCTCCACGCGGGCCACCGCCGCCTCGAGACCCTGCACCAGCTCCACCGGGCGGGCGCCGGCCGCCAGCGCGGCGAGACCCTGCTGCACCATCGCATCCGCCAGCACGGTGGCCGTCGTGGTCCCGTCGCCCGCGACCTCGTTCGTCTGCCGCGATGCCTCCCGCAGGACGAGCGCCCCCATGTTCTCGAACTTGTCCTCCAGCTCGATCTCATGGGCGATGCTCACGCCGTCGCGCGAGACGATCGGCGTGCCGATCGGCCGGTCGATGACGGCGTTCATCCCGCGCGGCCCGAGCGTGCCGCGCACCGCACGGGCGAGCTTGGCGACGCCGCGCCCGAGCGCCGCGCGCGCCTCGTTATCGTGGAGCAGTATCTTGGGCATGACCCTGACCTTCTCCGGTCTGTCGCGACAGCGCCTGCAGCATGAAGTCACGCAAGGTCGGCTCGCGGTCGTCCGGCTGCGCCTCGTTGAAGCGGGCTGCCAGCAGGCCGCGGCACAGCGCCCCGTTGAATTCCACGTTCACCGCGACGTTGCGCAATGACCGCAGATACGGCCGCATGGCATCGGCGGCGGACAGCGGGCGGCCCTGCACGTCGACAAAGGCGAGCGAGCCGCCGTCGAACGACCCGGGGATGTCGCGCCGATCGAGGTAGCGGGCCGCGAGACCGCCCAGCACCTCGTCGTCGCATGCCGCGTGCAGTCCGGCCACGGTCAGCCGCACCAGCATCTCCGGCGCGCGACCGGCCTCCAGCAGCGCGCGCAGCAACAGTTCCTGACGGCGCTGGAAGGATTTGCGGTTGAAGGTCAGCCGCAGCTCATCGAGGTCGGCGGCGGCGTCGTTGCCGAACGCCTCGTGGAACGTGGCGCCGCGCCTGATACCGCCATTGATGGTGTCGGCATACATGTGGTCATCGAGCGTGACGTCCACCCGCTGCACCCAGTCGAGCGCCGCGACCTCGCGCCGCATGTCCTCGGCCATCAGGAACGCGAAGTTCGCCGCGCACCAGTAGGTCGGCAGACGGAAGCGGATCGCCACGTGCCCGCCCTCCACCGCCACGTCGGTGATGAAGCCGAGGGTCGTCACCGGCTCGTCGAGTTCCGGGTCGGTCACCCGCGCGAGCCGCGCCAGCACCTCATGGTGCTGGCGGCCGGCGACTGCGTCCATCATTCGGCGGCAACGGCTTCGGCGTGGGCGAGCTTCTTCTTCTGCGCCTCGACGTCGATGCCGTAGAGACGCGCCGCGTTCAGGCCCAGAATCTTCTTCTTGGCCTGCAGGGTCAGGTCCGTGCCGGTCTCGCGCTTCACCTCGTCCGGCAGCTCGAAGGCCATGAACTTCTCGACCAGCCAGCGCGGCGTCCAGATGCCGTAGTCGCTCGCGAACAGCAGCTTGTCCTCGCCGAGCCAGAACAGCAGCTCCGATAGGACGTGCGCGAAATATCCGGGGCGGCTGTGAATGAAGGGCAGGACGACGGCCAGGCCGCCATAGACGTTCGTCTCCTGCACCGCGATCCAACAGAAATCATCCAGCCGCGGCAGGCCGCAGTGTTCGACGATGAAGTTCAGGTTCGGAAAGTCCGTGGCACAATGGTCCACATCCGCCACGTCGAACGCGTCGCGGTCGAGCGGGATGATCGTCGGCCCCTTGTGAACATGGATATTCTTGATGCCGAGCTTCTCGCACCGCTCGAGATATTTGTAGCACCACGGGTCGGACAGCTTGTAGCCGCGACTGTCGCCGCGCCACTCGGCCGTGTAGAGCTTCACGCCCTTCAGGTTGTATTTCGCCGCCAGCTCGTCGAGCTCGTCGAGGCCGCGCTCGCCGTCGCGCGGGTCAAAGGCACCGTTGAGGATGAAGCGGTTGGGCCACTTCTTCGCCATCGCCGAGTTGCGTTCGGTGGTGTTGAAGCCGTTCTTGTAGAAGTCCGTCAGGTAGGTGGACTGGAGGATGGCCATGTCGTCCGGCCCGTCGACGAACAGATCGTTGTACATCTGCTCGGCGCTGTACTTGTCGAACTTGTCCTTCGGCCAGAGATTCTCCTTGGGGCTCAGCGCGTTGTGATACCCATAGAAGCAGTCGATGAACTGGGCACCGTGGATATTCTTCTGGTTAGCGGGACTGCCGTCCCAGAAATGCGTGTGGCCGTCGATGATGAAAATCTCTTCGCCGTCTTTGGTCTTGTACATCGCTGCTCCGCTCCCCATGCGAGTTTCTGCGGCCTGACTTACGTCATCCGTCGCGAGCCACCACCCCGGCGCGGGCCGGCGCGCCGGGGTGGTTCCTGCCGGCCTATTCGATGTACTGGCGCATCGCCTCCATGTCGCCGAACACGGTGACGGTGTTGTCGTCGACCATCACCATCCGGCCGTAATGGGTCGACGTCGAGATTTCGAAGAGATGCGGGGTCATCTCGCGGCCCAGCGCCTCGCTGATCTCGTCCATCTTGAACTCGACCTGACCCTCGCCATCGATGCGGATCAGCGACGGCTGATAGGTCACCTGGATTCCCGGCTTGTGGGCCATGACCTCGGCGATGCAGCGCGCCTCGACGCTGTCATTCATGGTGATCCCGCACTGGTGCGAGATCGTGTCCTCGAACGTCACGTCCTTCATGGACTTGAAGATGCTACCGCTATGCGACATGTCTCTGTCCTCTTGCTCTTTTCAGTGCGCGCTCAGCTGCCGATCACGCCACGCACGTCGATGCCGACCTCGGACCCGATGGCGCGCAGGCGGTTATGTGCCTGCGCCACCGCGTCCGTGTACTGCGCGACCTTGACCCGCGGCAGCGACCAGATCGGCTGCAGGTTGGCGGCGGCCTTGTTGGCGAGCGCGCCGTGATGCGACAGCCACGTGCCGAAAAGCTTCTGGTTATGCGCGCCGTGCTTCTCGTCCGTCGCCAGCATGTGCATCAGTTCGACGGCGTTCGCTAGGTTGCGCTCGTAATCGCCTTCCGCGGCGGACACGACGGCCGGGGTGATGAAGTCGTTCTGGGCGGCCGCCACCCGCATGATGAAGCCGCTGCGGAACAGCTCGCCGACCAGCGGCTCGAACACGATGTTCACCGCGAAATACTGTTCGAGATAGTCGGTGGCGCCCATGATGGCCTCGACCGCCTCGCGCGTGCCCTGCCACACCGGATCGTCGAGCCAGTGCCGCTTGCCGGCATCGATGTCGAACTTCTCGATATCAAGGCCGATTTCGCTCAGGTACAGCGTCAGATCCTGGGCAAACCGCAGCTTGTAGGACGAGTTCGTCAGGATGGCGTTGTTCACCATCTGCGTGAAGCCGTAGCGCTGCGCCTGCATCGTCGCGGTGCCGAGGCCGAACTCCGCGTGCTTGTAGGCGCCGAGATGGTCCTGCAGGATCTTCACCCATGCCGGGTCGAAGCGCGTCGGCGCGCCGGAGCGGCGGCCGTTGTTGATGACGTTCTGCAGCATCCCGACGATCGTCGACTGCCGCTGGTAATGGGTTTTCTCCCACTCCTGGTCGACCGACCGGTATCTGTGCCAGTCGGAGGCCAGCGCCTGGGTCCAGTTCTCGGCATAGGTCGGCGTGCCGTCGGCGAACGAGATGATCCAGTCCTGCAGCAGATAGCGCTTGGGATCCGGCTGGACGTCCACGGTGACGTCCTCGTAATGGGACGCCTTCCGGCCCTTCGGCTCGAAGTAGTTGAACTTCCGGCTGTCCCAGTCGACGAACTTCGCGGCGCCGGCGGCGCCCGACTTGACGGAATCCACAGTCTCTTGAGTCGCGCTCATGCGGTTGTTCCTCCCCTGATTTCGTGCGCGTCAGTCGGCTGGTCGTCGCGTCCGGCAGCTCATCTTGTGGCCGGCGTGAACTTGTCGAAGTTGATGTTCTCCGGCTCGAGCCCGGCCATCTGCAGCACGGGCAGCACGGCGTCGATCATCGGCGGCGGGCCGCAGGCATAGGCGTCCATCTCGCCCTCAAGCCCCTCCGCCATCAGCGTGCGAGCGACGACCTCGTGGACGAAGCCGGTCTCGCCGGACCACGGTTGCGATCCGTCGTGGTGGGACAGCGCCGGAATGAAGCGGAAATCGGCGACCTCCTTCTCCATCGTCCGGAACGCGTCCAGATAGAACAGGTCGGCCACGGTGCGGGCACCGTAGAAGAAGCGCACCGGCCGGCTTTCGCCCGAACGGATATGATCCTGCAGCATCGACCAGAGCGGCGACATGCCGGAGCCGCCGCCGATCAGCAGCAACGGACCGCTCTTGCCCTCGCGCCGGAAGCAGGTGCCGTAGGGTCCCTTCACCGTCACCCGGTCGCCCGCCGCGATACCGCCGTCGAGACGCGACGAGAAGGCGCCGTCCGGGTACCGCTTGATGATGAAGGCGAGGTCGGTGGTGCCGTCCGCCTCCGGCGGGTTGGCCATCGAGAACGACCGCGTGATGCCGTCCTGCGGCAAGGTGATGTCCACATATTGCCCGGCCCAGAAGCGCAGCGGCGCCGCAAGCGACAGGCGCAGCAGGCGGATGTCGTGGGTCAGTTGCTCGATGCCGGCCACCTCGGCGTTGAATTCGCGCACCGGGATCGACCGGCGCATCAGCTCCTCGTCGTAATTCAGAAGCTCGACGACGAGGTCGCTGTAGGCGTGGGTACGGCACAGCAGGATATGGTCGGTCTCGCGTTCATAGTCGGGCAGCGCGAACGTCGAATACCGCTTCAGCTCGATGTCGCCTTCCATGAGGCGCGACTTGCAACTGCTGCACTGACCTTCCTTGCAGCCGTGCATGACGGCGATGCCCTGGCGGAAAGCGGCATCCAGGACGGTCTCGCCTTCCTCGATGTCCATTTCGATGCCGACGGGCTCGAAACGTACGGTATAGGTCTGCGCATCGGCCATCGCGGCCGTTCCTCCAGGTGATCCCGGCAATCACCGCCGGGAGAAGAATGACTCCGGAGAGCGCTCGCGCACCCTCCGGAGCCTGGGGACGTCAGTTGATCGCGTTGATGGTGAAGCCCGCGCGGTAATCCGCGATGGCCTTCTCACGCGCCTCGGGCGTCATCTTGCGCAACGCCTCAAGCGGGCTGCCCAGCGTGTAGGGACGCACGTCGTCCAGCGTCCACATCTCGCGATCGTCAAATCGCAGATGCGGCTGCGGGATCAGCGTCTTCCCGTCGCTGCGCACGAAACCGAGGTCCTGGATGCAGTCCGCGAGGTTCCACCCGTCGTAGCAGGTCTCCCACTCGCGCCGGCCGCTGAAGCGGCCCATCGCAGGCGTCGGGCGCCCCTCGTACTCGGCGGCGAACGCGGTCGTGTGCGTCCACCGGCATTCCTCGGAGCAGTAGGTATAGAGCTTGCCGTCCACCTCGCCGACGCAGAACTCCTCGCGGATCAGCGCGGGGACCATGCAGCTCCAGCAGCGGTACGGATAGACGTAGCCGACCTCCTCGGCGAACAGGATCGGCTTGCTGCCCTTGTGGCTGAGCTTGTCGTACCACTTCCAGAAGTTGCCAAACTCGGCATACCAGCCGGGGTACTTGTGCTCGAACCACTCGAAGTCCTTCTCCGTCTGGGCTTCGATCCGCCAGAAGTTGACGGGCCAGCCCACCGCGAAGAACTGCGCGGTCTTGTGGACGTAGTTGCTCTTGACGATGCGGTCCCACGCGTGGGCGACATCGTCATGGTGGATCTTGATGCCGTACTTCTCGAGCGGCAGCATGTAGGTCCGGTAGTAGTCCTCGTAGATCCACCGGTGCCACAGCTCGGCATAGGACTCCTTCTTCTTATCGCGGTTCGTGGTGCCGTACTCGATGAACGTGCCGATGGCGGCGTCCACGATCGCGTGGTTCTGCCAGAACGCATACTTCAGATCGCGCTCGAGCAGCTTGTGGTTATCGGGGTCCTGAAGGATCGACATCAGCATCGAGTGGCCGTTGCCGATGTGCCGGCTCTCGTCCGACTGCACTGACAGGAACACCGTCGGCAGCGCGTAATCCCCGTTGCGCGCGGCCTCGGACGGCATGGCGACGAACAGCGTGTTGGTGAACGCCGTCTCCGCCACCACCGTCAGATAGACGTTCGCCGCGGTGATCGCGTCACCGGTGAGGAAGCCCTCGGCGAACTGGCGGCCGATCGTGGTCGCATAGCACTTGCCGAACGCGGCCTCGGTGATGTCGAACCCGGCCGGATCGATGTAGTTCTCCATGTACCACTTCTTCAGGTTCATCTGAATGGTGGAATGGCGGAACTCGTCGACCATCTGCATGGTGAAGCCGGTGCGCAGCTCCTCGCCCGGCGCCAGACGCCCGACCATCGCCATCGAGCGCGCGGCCGAGATTTCCGGGAACGGGATGATCGCGAGGAACAGCTTCATCCACTCGATCCAGCGGGGCTCCACGTTGCGGAACATGTCGCCACGCAGCGCCGCGTCGAGCGCGCCATAGACGCGGTTGTCCTTCTCTTCCTGCATCGGGAAGTAGGACCGCAGGACCTGCTTCATCGGGTCGCGCGGCACCTTCTTGATCTTGTAGTCGGTCGGGAAGGTGTTCGCTTCCTGGACGTAGCTCGGCGTCCAGCCCAGATCGGCGACGCGGCGAGCCGCCTCGCCGATGCTGATCCCGCGCTGGGCGGTGATCTTGTTGAGCGTCAAACCATCAGGCATAGAGTTTTCTCCCTGATCAGTCGTTACAGAGCGATCCGCGCGGTTGCCCGTGCGGCATCGGACCGGAATGGACACCAGCCGAAGGAACGGTCTGCTTCGCCCATGGATGAAGGATGCGATCGGGGGAGCACGCAGCCTGGCGCGGACGCCTGCTGCGCTGCGGGAAAGACACCAGCATTGCCGGCGATCCCATCATCAACCCCCCTTACCATCGTTCGTGTTTGAGCGTCGCATTCGCGTCGCCGACGATTGGCTGAAATGAAACAACGCAAGCCTTGTGCCACGTATATCGGCGTGCTTTGGCGCATTGATCTGTCGCAAAGTCGGGTCAACGCGCGACACGCTGCGATGCACCATGTAGCATTCCGCGACGGCTGACCCACGATCGGACGCCCGACGTGTCGCAGCACGGCCGATCACGACGCCTCACCTTCCGATGAACGCTTCAGCGGTTTACCCTCCGCGAGGAAGCGCGCGGCGAGGATCAGCACGCCCATGGCGAAGTCCTTGCCATGGGCATTGGACATTTCCTCTGCAAGCAAACCGATGCGGTTGAAGAAATCGTCCTTGGACGCGTCGTCGTCGGTCATGGCGTTTCCCCGCGCGGCGTTGCCGTGGCCGCGTCTTTCGTGTTGCTGTCCGCGGGCACGCGCAGCCACCCGTCGGGAAGCGCCAGTACCGCTGCCTCGCCCTCGGCGGTGCCGATCGCGAGGCCGCTGCCGTCGGCCGACCAGGCAAGCGCCGTCACGGCGCCCCCGCCCGCTGCCTTGGCGAACAGCGCGTCGTCCGCCCCGGGCTGGCACAGCAGGACGGCGCCGTTCGAATGCCCGGCCGCGAGCAGCCGGTGCGCGGGATGAAAGGCGACGGCGCAGACCGGCGTACGCCC
>NZ_BANB01000542.1 GCF_000964365.1 Acidisphaera rubrifaciens HS-AP3
CGTCGCGGACCGCCTCGCCCTCGGCGACCAGGATCGCGATCGGCGCGTTGACGGCCACGCCCTCGGTGCCGTCGGGGACCAGGATCTTGCCCAGCACGCCCTCGTCGACCGCCTCCACCTCCATCGTCGCCTTGTCGGTCTCGATCTCGGCGATGACGTCGCCGGCGGCGATGGTGTCGCCTTCCTTCTTGAGCCAGCGCGCCAGCGTGCCCTCGGTCATGGTGGGCGACAGCGCGGGCATCAGGATGTTGGTCGGCATCAGACGATCTTCCCCACGGCGTCCACCACCCAGTCGGGCTGCGGCAGCGCCAGCTTTTCCAGATTCGCCGCATACGGCAGCGGAACGTCATGACCGTGCACGCGCACCGGCGGCGCGTCGAGCCAGTCGAAGGCGTGCTCCATGATCTGCATCGCGACCTCGGCGCCGATGCCGGCGAAAGGCCATCCCTCCTCGACCGTGACGAGGCGGTTGGTCTTCTTGACGCTCTCGACGATCGTCGCGGTGTCCAGCGGGCGGAGGCTGCGCAGGTTGATCACCTCCGCCTCGATCCCGCGCGCGGCCAGCGTCTCGGCGGCCTTCATGGCGACGCCGACCATGATGCTGAAGGCGACGATGGTGACGTGCGTGCCCGGCCGCTCGATCTTCGCGCGGCCGATCGGCAGGATGAAATCCTCGTCGGTCGGGCAGTCGAAGCTGTGGCCGTAGAGGATTTCGTTCTCCAGCACGATCACCGGGTTGGGATCGCGGATCGCCGCCCGCAGCAATCCCTTCGCGTCCGCGCTCGACCAGGGTGCGACGACCTTCAGGCCGGGGCAGTGCGCATACCAACTCGCATAGCACTGGCTGTGCTGGGCGGCGACGCGGCTGGCGGCGCCGTTCGGTCCGCGAAACACGATCGGGCAGCCCATCTGGCCGCCCGACATGTACAGCGTCTTGGCCGCCGAGTTGATGATCTGGTCGATCGCCTGCATGGCGAAGTTGAACGTCATGAACTCGACGATCGGCTTGAGGCCGGCCATCGCCGCGCCGACCGCCATGCCGGTGAAGCCGTGTTCGGTGATCGGCGTGTCGATGATCCGCCGCGGGCCGAACTCGTCGAGCAGCCCCTGGCTGATCTTATAGGCGCCCTGGTACTGCGCGACCTCCTCGCCCATCAGGAACACGTCGGCGTCGCGACGCAGCTCCGCCGCCATCGCGTCGCGCAGCGCCTCGCGCACGGTGATCGGCGCCGCCGGACCCCAGTCCCGGTCCTCGGGCGCGACGGCC
>NZ_BANB01000541.1 GCF_000964365.1 Acidisphaera rubrifaciens HS-AP3
TATGCGCCGCCGCCGGCGTTCGAGGCGGCCGTCGAGCGCGTCGCCCGCGCCGGCAGCACGCCGCTCGCGGTCGCGGCCAACGGCCGGCTGATGGGCGTGATCGAGCTGAAGGACGTCATCAAGCCCGGCATACGCGAACGCTTCGCCGCCCTGCGCCGCATGGGCATACGCACCGTCATGGTGACCGGCGACAACCGCGTCACCGCCGCCGCGATCGCGACCGAGGCGGGCGTCGACGACTTCATCGCCGAGGCGACGCCGCAGGACAAGCTCGACTACATCCGCCGCACGCAGGCGGACGGGCGGCTCGTCGCCATGGCCGGCGACGGCACCAACGACGCGCCGGCGCTGGCGCAGGCGGACGTGGGCGTGGCCATGCAGACCGGCACGCAGGCGGCGCGCGAGGCCGGCAACATGGTCGATCTCGACAGCGACCCGACCAAGCTGATCGAGATCGTGGAGATCGGCAAGCAGCTGCTGATCACCCGCGGCGCGCTGACCACGTTTTCCATCGCCAACGACATCTCCAAATACTTCGCGATCCTGCCGGCGATCTTCCGCGTGACGTATCCGCAGCTCGGGCGGCTCAACATCATGCGGCTGTCGACGCCGGAGAGCGCGATCATGTCGGCGGTGATCTTCAACGCGCTGGTCATCGTCGCCCTGGTGCCGCTCGCGCTGCGCGGGGTGCGCTACCGCCCGGTGGGAGCGGCGGCGCTGCTGCGGCGCAACCTGCTGATCTACGGCCTGGGCGGCATCGTCGCCCCGTTCATCGGCATCAAGCTGATCGACATGCTCCTCACCGCCCTCGGCATCTTCCAGTAGGCACCCGGTCATGACCGCTCATCTTCGCCCCGTCGTCGTGCTGATCGTCTTCTTCACGCTGCTGACCGGCTTCGTCCTGCCGCTGGCGCTGACCGGCGCGGCGGGCGTCGTGCTGCCCTACCAGGCCGGCGGCAGCATCCTGACGCGGGACGGCAAGCCGGTCGGCTCCGCGCTGATCGGCCAGGATTTCACCGCTGCCCGCTACTTCCACGGCCGTCCCTCGGCGCTCACCGGCACCGATCCCAAGGACCCGACCAAGACGGTGCCGACGCCCTATGACGCGAGCGAGTCCGGCGCCTCCAACCTCGGCCCTACCAGCAAGGCGCTGATCGACCGGGTGCGCGGCGACATCAAGGCGAGCGGCCTCACGGACGTGCCCGGCGACATGGTCACCACCTCCGCCTCCGGCCTCGACCCGGACATCTCGCCCGAGGACGCGGCATTGCAGGTGGCGCGGGTGGCGAAGGCGCGGGGCATCCCGCCCGAGCAGGTGGCGGCGCTGGTCGCGGCACAGACGCGCGGGAAGCTCCTTGGCCTGTTCGGCGCGCCGACGGTCAACGTGCTGCGGCTCAACCTGGCGCTCGATGCGGCCGGACAACGCTGAGCGCATGGCGTAGAAGGTCGGGGCGATGGCCCCGACCGACCCGCTGACGACCGAACGCCGCCCCGACCCCGATGCCCTGATCCGCGCCGCCGCGCGCGAGGGGCGCGGGCGGCTGAAAGTGTTCCTCGGCGCGGCGCCCGGCGTCGGCAAGACGTGGGAGATGCTGGCCGCCGGCCGGCTGCGCGCCGCCGAGGGCGCGGACGTGGTGATCGGCGTCGTGGAGACGCATGGCCGGGCGGAGACGGCGGCGCAGATCGGCACGCTGCCGGTGCTGCCGCGCCGCCCGATCGCCTATCGCGGGCAGGTGCTGGAGGAGTTCGACCTCGACGCCGCCCTCGCCCGCCGGCCCGCCCTGCTGCTGGTGGACGAGCTGGCGCACACCAACGCCCCCGGCAGCCGCCACGCGAAGCGCTGGGAAGACGTGACGGAGCTGCTCGACGCCGGCATCGATGTCTGGGCGACGCTGAACGTCCAGCACCTGGAAAGCCTCAACGACGCGGTCGCGCGCATCACCGGCGTGCGGGTGCGCGAGACGATCCCCGACCGGGTGCTGGAACAGGCGGATGCGATCGAGCTGATCGACCTGCCGCCGGCCGAGCTGCGGGCGCGCCTGACCGCCGGGCACGTCTACAAGCCGGACATGGCGCAGCGCGCGCTGTCGGGCTTCTTCCGCGAGGGCAACCTGCAGGCGCTGCGCGAAATGGCGCTGCGCCGTGCCGCGGCCCATGTCGACGCCGACGTGCGCGACTACATGCGCGCGCAGGCGATCGCCGGGCCTTGGCCGGCCGGCGACCGGGTGCTGGCCCTGATCGGACCGGGCGCCGGCGCCGACAGCGTGGTGCGCCAC
>NZ_BANB01000540.1 GCF_000964365.1 Acidisphaera rubrifaciens HS-AP3
GCGGCGCGCGCCGCGCACCCGCCCGCCGATCACGCGGCCATCGCGACGGTCGTGCGCGAGGTGCTCGCGACCCTGCACGGCGACCTCACGGCCGCGGAGATCTCGCTGTTCGGCGAGGTCGAGGAGCTCGGTCGTACCATCGCGACGGCCAGGAGCGAAATCGCGGCCCTGCATGTCGAGGATATCAACGGCACGCACATTCCCTCGGCGACCGATGAGCTCGACGCGATCGTGGCACACACCGCCGCCGCCACGCACGCGATCCTCGAGGCCTGTGAAACCCTCGACCGCATCGCGGACGGCCCGCTGGCCGAGGACGCGGCGTCCGCCGCCGCGCAGCAGGCAGCCACCACGCGCATCTACGAGGCGTGCAGCTTTCAGGACATCACCGGCCAGCGCATCAGCAAGGTCGTCGCGGCGCTGAAGGCCATCGAGGCGAAGGTGGCGGCGATGCTGTCCACCTTTGCCGCCCGCCGGCCGCTCGATGCCGTGCCGTCCGGCCCGCCCGTTCCCGTTTCGGCGGCCGCCGACACGCTGACCAACGGCCCGCAACTCCCCGCCGTCGCGATGGATCAGTCCGATATCGACCGGCTGCTCGCGAGCTTCGATTGAGGGCCATGCGCCGCCTGCTCGCGGGGTTGCTGTTTCTGCTGGCGGCGGCCGGGCAGGCCGCGGCGCGCGACGCGGCGACCGAGGTGGGCGTGCGGATCGGCGCCCATGCGGGATTCGACCGCCTCGTCTTCGACCTGCCGCCGGGCCTGTCGCCGCAGATCAGCGTCGACGGCGGCCATGCGGAGATCCGCTTCGGGCCCGCCACGCAGGTGACGGTGCCGGCGCGCCTGCCTGCCCGCATCGCCCGGATGACGGTCGTCGACGGACGGGCCGACATCGTGCTCGCCCACGGTGCGTCGTTCCGCATCGGCCGGCTCGGGACGCGGCTGATCGTCGATATTTTCCCCGCCCGCGCCGCGACCGACGCGCGCCGTCCGTC
>NZ_BANB01000539.1 GCF_000964365.1 Acidisphaera rubrifaciens HS-AP3
GCCCGCGCGTGCGTCGCCGCCGAGGCCGCCCGTGCGGGCGGCCCGTGTGACGTCATCACGATGGACGAGGACGTGCGCGGGCCCGACGGCGCGCGCCGCGCGCCGCGCTTCCAGCCGCCGACATGGGATCCCGATTTGCTGCGCGCCACCGGTTATGTCGGCAGCGGCGTCGCGGTACGGCGCGACGTGCTGGCCGGGCTCGGCGGCGCGACGATCCCGGACCTGCCCTGCCTGCTGCTGCGCCTCGCCGCGGCCGTCCCGCCGGCGCGCGTGCGCCACCTGTCGGCCGTGCTGCTGCATGCGCCGGCGCCGCCCGTCTGGCCGGTCGGGATGGTGCGCCGTGCCCTCCGCGCGGAGGGGATCGACGCGATCCCGCAGTCCGACGGCAGCCTGCGCCTGCGCCACGCGGTGCCGGCGCCCGCGCCGCTGGTCTCGATCCTGGTGCCGACACGCGATCAGCCGGACCTGCTGGAACGCTGCCTGCGCGGGCTTCTGCATAACACCGACTATCCGGCGTTCGAGGTGCTGATCCTCGACAACGGCAGCCGCGATCCCCGGACGCTGCGCCGGCTGCGGCGGGTGGAGGCGGACGCGCGCGTGCGGGTGATCCGCGTCGATGCGCCGTTCGACTGGTGCGCGCTCAACAACCGCGGCGCGCAGGCGGCGCGGGGCGACCTGCTGCTGCTGCTCAACGACGACGTCGCGGTGCGCGAGCCGTCCTGGCTCGGCGCCATGGTGGGGCTTGCCTGCCGCCCGGACGTGGGCGCGGTGGGTGCCACGCTGCTGTATCCCGACGGGACGATCCAGCATGCCGGGATCGCGCTGCATCCGCCGGGCCGGGCGGCGCACCTGATGCGTCACGCGCCGGAAGCGGTGCTCGACCAGCCCGGCGGCGCGGGCGCCGAGGAGGTGGAGGCCGGGGTACGCGCGGCGCATCTGCGCAGCGTCCGCAGCGTCGCCGCCGTGACCGGCGCCTGTCTGCTGCTGCGGCGCGAGGTGTTCGACGCGATCGGCGGTCTGGCCGAGGGGCGGCTGCTTGTGTCGTGGAACGACATCGACCTGTGCCTGCGCGTCCGCGCGCGCGGCCTGCGCGTGCTGTGCACGCCCCATGCCCGGCTGGTCCATCGCGAGGGGTCCAGCCGCGGGCGCGACGACGAGCCCGCGCGGCTCGCGGCACGGGCGGAGGAATACGCCTATATGCGCCGCACCTGGGGCGATGCCCTGTGCGACGACCCGCATCTCAGCCCCAATCTCGGCGTCATCGACGAACGACTGGTGCTGGCCTCGCGCGGCGCATCCGCCGCGGGCGTCAGTGCGCCAGCGCCGCCTGCCAGCTTGCGAACAGACGGTCCGCCGTCGCGGCCCACGTGAACGCGGCGGCGCGGGCGACGCTGCGCGCGCGC
>NZ_BANB01000538.1 GCF_000964365.1 Acidisphaera rubrifaciens HS-AP3
GCAGTGGCAGGCGGTCGGCGCGGTCACGCTCATCGGCCTCGGCCTGCTGGTCGCGGGCGCGCCCGCGGACGACCGGGCGGCGGCCTTCGTCGTCGCCCTCGGGCCGGTGACATGCGCATTGGCCGCGGCGGCGCTGCTCGATCTGCTGCGCCGCGCGCTGGCGCGGCTGGAGGCCGAGCGCAGCCACGCGGTCGCCCTCGTGGAAGGGCAGAGCCTGCTGTTCCGCGAATTGCAGCACCGCGTCGCCAACAACATGCAGTTCATGTCCTCGTTGCTCACGCTGCAATCGCGGCGGGTGCCGGAAGAAGCGCGGCGCGTGCTGGTGGACGCGCGCCAGCGCGTGGACGTCCTGTCGCGCATCCACCGGCGGCTGACGACGCCGGTGTCGAGCGACGACGACCTCAGCCAGATGGTGGAGGAGACGTGCCACGACCTGCTGGAGGCGACGGGCGCGTCGAACATCGTCTGCCGCGTCAGCATGGTGCCCACGCAACTGCCGATCGACGCCATCAGCGCCCTGTCGCTCATCATCACCGAGCTGGTCACCAACGCGCTGAAGCACGCCTTCGTCGGGCGCGGCGGCGGTACCATCGCGGTCACGCTGCAACCTGTCGATACCGGCCGTTACATGCTGGAAGTGCGCGACGACGGCGTCGGACTCGGCGAGGCGGCGGCGGCGGCGCAGCACAGCCTCGGCATGCGCGTCATCGAATCGCTGGCGCGGCGTCTGGACGGCAGATTCAGCCTGTCCGGCGACCCGACGGCGGATCACGGCACCGTCGCGCGGCTGGAATTCGGCGTCGCCGGCGCGTGAGCCGGTCGCCTGAAATGCTTCAGAGCACGTTGCGCTTCATTACATGATGGTAGCGGCCACGGGGTTGCGGCCTTTGGCGCATCGCCCCAGTTTGACCACAGACATCGCCGACCCTGCGCACGTGGTTCGGCGACAGATTTAGGAGGCAACGATGCGCCTGCGCATTCCGGCTCTTCTGGCGATCCCGGTCGTGGCGGCGGGCCTGATGGCCGCGACCGCGCAGCCGGCCAACGCGTGGTGGCGCGGCGGCGGCTGGCATGGCGGATACGGCTGGCACGGCGGCTATGGCTGGCACGGCGGATACGGCTGGCGCGGCGGTTGCTGCTGGGGCGGC
>NZ_BANB01000537.1 GCF_000964365.1 Acidisphaera rubrifaciens HS-AP3
GCCGCGTCCGCGTCAGCCGGCTTGCCGAGGATGCGGCGGCCCAGCCCAACCACCGTGTCGGCGGCCAGCACGAACCCGTCCGCCGCATCCGCCACCGCCGCCGCCTTCGCCGCGGCCAGTCGCTCGGCGCAGACGCGCGGCGTCTCGCCCGGGCGGGTGCGTTCGTCGATGTCGGTGGCGACCACGCGGTCGGGCACCACGCCGATCTGCGCGAGCAGATCAAGCCGGCGGGCGCTGGCGGAGGCGAGGATCAGGCGCGGCGGGCGCGCACGGGATGATGGCGGGCAAGCTGGGGGCGGGGGCGGCTCGGCCACGGCGCCACGGTACCCGACGCTACTTGAAGCGGAAGGTGATACGGCCCTTGGTCAGGTCGTAGGGGGTCATCTCGACGTTGACCCGGTCGCCGGCCAGCACGCGGATGCGGTTCTTCCGCATCTTGCCGCTGGTATGCGCCAGGATCGTATGCTCGTTATCGAGTTTCACCCGGAACATCGCGTTCGGCAGCAGCTCCATGACGGTGCCGCTGAACTCGATCATGTCTTCTTTCGACATCCAACCTCATCTGAAGGGCGGGGTCGCCCATTGATCCGGCGGGAACATGCGCACCGGGGGCGGGAGGGTCAAGCCGGCTGACCGGAGTCGAGGCGTATCGCAATGCTGCGGGCGTGCGCTTGCAACCCTTCGGCCTCCGCCAGCGCCACCGCCGCCGGTCCGACGCGGCCGAGCGCCGCCGCGTCCGCCGCGACCCAGGTCGTGCGCTTGAGGAAGTCGTAGACGGACAGGCCTGAGGCGAAACGCGACGTGCGGCCGGTCGGCAGCACATGGTTCGGCCCGGCCACGTAGTCGCCCACCGCCTCCGGGCACCACGCGCCTAGGAACGCGGCCCCGGCGTGGCGGATGCGGCCGAACAGCGCCTCGGGCTCGGCCGTCATGATCTGCAGATGCTCCGGCGCGAGGCGATCGACGAGGCCGGCCGCCTCGTCCCAGTCGCGCACCAGCACGATCGCGCCGTTGCGCCGCCAGCTCGCCCCCGCGATCGCCGCGCGGGGCAGGGCCTGCAACGCGATCTCCACCGCCACGGCGACGGCGTCGGCGAACGCGGCGTCGTCGGTGATCAGGATCGACTGCGCCGCCTCGTCATGCTCGGCCTGCGCCAGCAGGTCGAGGGCGACGTGGCGCGGGTTCTGCCGGCCGTCGGCCAGGACCACGACCTCGGACGGGCCGGCGATGCTGTCGATGCCGACGCGGCCGAACACCTGCCGCTTGGCCTCCGCCACGTAGGCGTTGCCGGGACCGACGATGCGGTCGACGGGACGGATGGTGGCGGTGCCCCAGGCGAGGGCGGCGACGGCCTGCGCGCCGCCGATGCGGTAGATCTCGTCCACGCCCGCCCGCCGCGCGGCGGCCAGCACCAGTGGCGCCAGCATCCCGTCCGGGGTGGGCACGCACATCGCGATCCGCCCGACCCCCGCCGCCCGGGCCGGGATCGCGTTCATCAGCACGCTCGACGGATAGGCGGCCTTGCCGCCCGGCACATACAGCCCGACCGCGTCGAGCGGCGTCCAGCGCATGCCGAGCGTCAGGCCCGCCGCGTCGGTCATGCGCAGGTCGGACGGCAACTGCGCCGCGTGAAACGCCTCGATCCGCCCCGCCGCCACCTCCAGCGCCTCCGCCAGCGGGGCGGGCACGGCGGCGACCGCCGCGTCGATCTCGGCGGACGTGACACGCAGGGTTTCGGGGGTCAGCCGCACGCGGTCGAACCGCTCCGTCAGCTCGATCAGCGCCGCGTCGCCGCGCGCGCGCACGTCGGCGATGATGGCCGCGACCGGGGCATCGACGCGCGTGGTGGTGTCGCGCGCCTCTTCCAGCAGGGCGTCGAAGGTTGCGCCGAACCCGGGATCGGCCGTCGAAAGCCGTCTCATGCCGCGGCCTTGTCCGTGCCGGCGAGCGCCGCGCGGAAGCGGGCGATCCAGGCGCCGATCGCCTCCGGCCGCGTCTTCAGCGCCGAACGGTTGACGATCAGGCGCGACGTGACCTTGGCGATCACCTCCGTCTCGACGAGCCCGTTGGCCTTCAGCGTGGAGCCGGTCTGCACCAGATCCACGATCAGCCGCGACAGCCCCATGCCGGGCGCCAGTTCCATCGCGCCGTTCAGGTGGACGATCTCCGCCTGGATTCCGCGCGCGGCGTAGTGGCGGCGGGCGATGTTGGGGTATTTCGTCGCCACCCGCACCTGCGACCAGCGCTGCGGATCGTCGCTGCCGGCGGTGTCGCGCGGCTCCGCGACCGAGACGCGGCAGGCGCCGATGCCGAGATCGAGGGGCGCGTAGATTTCCGAATAGTCGAACTCCATCAGCACGTCCGCGCCGCAGATCCCGATCTGCGCGGCGCCGAAGGCGACAAAGGTCGCGACGTCAAAGGGGCGGACGCGTATCACGTCGAGCGCCGGGTCGCTGGTCGGAAAGCGCAACCGGCGGCTGTCCTCGTCGGCATAGTCGGGGGCGGGCTCGACACCGGCGCGCGCCAGAAGCTGCCCGGCCTCCGCCAGGATGCGCCCCTTGGGCAGCGCCAGGACGATCGGGCCGTCGGCCTCCGGCTCCGTCGCCGCGGCGGGGTAGGGGGCTGTCATGATATCGCGCGCGTTCCGTCTGCTCCGGGCGGGCATCTACACCACGCCCCGGACGGGTGGAAGAACCCGCCCTCCGGGCCAGGACCCACGAAAGGCCGCGCCGCCATGCCCCGCCCGCACCGCGAATCGCATCTGATCGCCCGCATCGGCTGGCTGCGTGCCGCCGTGCTCGGCGCCAATGACGGGATCATCTCCATCGCGAGCCTGATGCTCGGCGTCGCCTCCGCCGCCACCGCGCCGGGCGGGGTGCTGCTGACCGGCGTCGCCGGGCTGGTGGCGGGGGCGATGTCGATGGCGGCCGGCGAATATGTCTCGGTCAGCTCGCAGTCCGACACCGAGCGGGCGGATCTGGCGCGCGAGCGGCAGGAACTCGCGACCGACGCGCCGGCCGAGCGGGAGGAACTCGCCCGCATCTATGTCGCGCGCGGGCTGGAGCCCGATCTGGCCCGCACCGTCGCCGGCCAGTTGATGGCCCACGACGCCCTCGGGGCCCATTTGCGCGACGAGCTTGGGCTGTCGGAGATGACGAGCGCCCGTCCGGTGCAGGCGGCGCTGGCTTCCGCGGCCACTTTCTCCGTGGGCGCGGCGGCGCCGCTGCTGCTGGCCGTGCTGGCGCCGCGCCCGTGGCAGGTGCCGGCCATCGCCGCC
>NZ_BANB01000536.1 GCF_000964365.1 Acidisphaera rubrifaciens HS-AP3
CTGGCCGAACAGCGCCTCCAGATCCTCGGGGTCGATGCCTTGCTCGGTGCGGTATTTCGCCCCGCCCGGCGCGTCGGCATGGGCGCGGTAGAAATCGCGCGGCGGCGGCGGGGGCGGGCGTTCCGCCCCGGTCTCGTCGATCTCGCCGCGGTCATAGCGGGCGCGCTTGTCGGCGTCCGACAGGATGTCATAGGCGGCGGCGATCTCGCGGAACCGCTCGGCCGCCTCCGGCTTGCCGGGATTGACGTCGGGATGGTGCTTCTTGGCGAGCTTGCGATAGGCGGCGCGGATCGTGTCCGGCTTGTCGCCGCGCTGCACGCCGAGGATCTTGTAAAGGTCGGCCATGACTGCGCGGGCCGGTCAGCGGGCGCAGTAGGGCAGGGCCGGCGCGAGCCAGGTCGCGCACAGGTCGAAACCGTGCTCCCAGCTCAGCAGCATGGTCATCGACACCGCCAGCGCCAGCGCGCCGAGCGGCAGGCCGAGCCAGATCACGAGCCGCGCACCGAACATCAGGTGCCGGTCCAGGTCGGCGCGCGTTTCGTCAGGAAGGCGTCGATCCCCTCCGCCGCGTCGTTCGCCATCATGTTGCGGGTCATCACCGCCGAGGCATGGGCATAGGCTTCCTCCAGCGGCAACTCGATCTGCCGGTAGAACGCCTGCTTGCCATAGGCGATCGCCAGCGGGCTGCGGGCGGCGATCTGCGCCGCCAGCGCCTCGGCCGCCGGCAGCACCTCGGCATCCGGCACGACGCGGTTGACGAGGCCAATGCGGCGGGCCTCCTCCGCGCCGACCATCTCGCCGGTCAGCAGCATCTCCATCGCCGCCTTGCGCCCGACCGCGCGCGACAGCGCCACCATCGGGGTCGAGCAGAACAGGCCGAGGGCCACGCCCGGCGTCGCGAACCGCGCGCCCTCGCCCGCGATCGCGAGGTCGCAGGCGGCGACGAGCTGGCAGCCGGCGGCGGTGGCGATGCCGTGGACGGCGGCGATCACCGGCTTGGACAGCCGCACGATCGACGTCATCATCCGCGAGCACGAGGCGAAGACGGTGCTGCACGCCGCCTCGCCCGGATGGGCGCGCATCTCGCGCAGGTCGTGGCCGGAGCAGAAGCCCGGCCCCGCGCCGGTCAGGATCAGCACATGCACCGACGGGTCGGCATCGGCCTGCGCCAGCGCCTCCGACAGGGCGGCGATCAGGGCGTTGGAGAGGGCGTTGCGCGCCTGCGGCCGGTTCAGCGTCAGCGTGCGGACGGCGCCCGCGTCGCTTTGCAGCAGCACCGGGGCGGTGTCGGTCTGCGCCGGTATGTCCATCGCTCATCCTCCGTCGGCGGCGCCGCGGGTTGAGCGGCGAACGGGGGGCAGCGTACACCAGGATCATGGAGACGGTCGAATGCGTCATCGCCGGCGCCGGCGTGATCGGGATCGCGGTCGCCCGGGCGCTCGCCCACGCCGGACGCGAGGTCCTGGTGCTGGAGGCGGCCGAGGGGATCGGCACGGAGACCAGTTCGCGCAACAGCGAGGTCATCCACGCCGGCATCTACTATCCGCGCGACAGCCTGATGGCCCGCTTCTGCGTCGCCGGCCGCCGCGCGCTGTATGCGTTCTGCCGCGACCGGGGGGTGCCGCATGCCCGCTGCGGCAAGCTGATCGTGGCGACCGACGCGGAGGAGGCGGCGCGTCTGGACGGCATCCTCGCCCGTGCCGAGGCGAACGGGGTGGAGGGGATGCGCCGCCTGTCCGGGGCGGAGGCGCGGGCGCTGGAACCGGCGCTCGCCTGCACCGCCGCGCTGCTGTCGCCGCAGACCGGCATCCTCGACAGCCACGCCTATATGCTGGCGCTCCAGGGCGAGGCGGAGGCGGCGGGCGCGGCCTTCGTCTTCCACAGCCCGGTGCGCGGCGGCGCCGTGGCGGGCGACGGGCTGACGATCGAGGCGGGCGGGGCGGAGACGCTGGCGCTCCGCTGCCGGCTGTTCATCAATGCCGCCGGGCTGCACGCGCCGGCACTCGCCCGCCGGATCACGGGCATGCCGGCCGACCGGGTGCCGGACGCGAAGTATGCCAAGGGCAGCTATTTCACGCTCGCCGGCCGCGCGCCGTTCAGCCGGCTGATCTATCCGGTGCCGGTGCCCGGCGGGCTTGGCGTGCATCTGACGCTCGATCTCGGCGGACAGGCGCGGTTCGGCCCGGACGTCGAATGGGTGGACCGGATCGATTACACGGTCGACCCGCGCCGGGCGGACGGGTTCTACGCCGCCGTGCGCCGCTACTGGCCGGACCTGCGCGACGGCGCGTTGCAGCCGGGCTATGCCGGCATACGGCCGAAGATCGTGCCGAAGGGGGCGCCGGGGCAGGATTTCGTGCTCCAGGGACCGGCCGCGCATGGCGTGCCCGGCCTGATCAACCTGTTCGGCATCGAAAGCCCCGGCCTGACCGCCTCGCTCGCCATCGCCGACGCGGTGGTGGCGATGGCGGCGGCCGGATAGGCGCCGCGCCGGATCAGGCGAGCAGCCGGGCGCCGGTCGCCAGCAGCACGAGCGCGAGGACGAACCGCACCACCCGGTCCGGCAGCCGGTGCGCGAGCAGGCCGCCGATCAGCACCGCGGGCAGGGAGCCGGCCAGAAGCGACGCCGCCAGCCCGAAATCGGTGCCGCCGAGATACCACCGCCCGGCGCCCGCCAGCAGCGTGAGCGGCACGGTATGGGCGATGTCCGAGGCGATGATCCGCACCGTCCGCGTGCCTGGATAGAGCAGCAGCAGCGCCGTGACCCCGATCGCCCCGGCGCCCACCGAGCACAGGGTCACGATCACGCCGATCACCGCCCCGGTCGCGACGGTCGCCGCCGCCCGCGCGCGCATCATCGGCGGCGCGTGCCGGCTGGCCGCCCAGGCGACGAGTCGCGGGCGCAGCAGGATCGCGATCGCCGTCAGGATCAGCGCCGCCCCCAGCGTGACCGCCATCAGCCGCTGCGCCTCGCCCGATTGCGGCGCCTGTCCGTGCAGCACCGCGAGGGTCGCCGCCGTCGCCGGCACGCTGCCGGCCGCGAGCAGCAGGGTGATCCGCCACTGCACGCTGCCCTGCGCCCCGTGGATCGAGGTCGCGGCGACGTTGGTCGCGGCGGCGAACAGCAGGTCGGTCGCGACCGCCGTGTTGACCGGCACGCCGTAGACGAGGATCAGCATGGGCGTCATCAGCGAGCCGCCGCCCACGCCGGTCAGCCCGACCAGCAGGCCGACGCCGGCGCCCGAGAGGACGAAGCTGGGGGACAGCATTCAGGCGCGGCGGCGCTTGGTGGGCCGGCGGGCGGGATCGGGCATGCGGCGTGTCTCTCCGGACGTCGGCGGGGTCCCGAACCCCGGGCGGGCGGGGGCGGGCCGGGGGAGCATCTCCAACCGGGACCGCGGGCGTCAACAAACGGCTTGTCGGGGTAGGCGCGGCACGAAAGACTGGCGGTAAACCCTTCTGCCTTCAACGCAAGGACCATTTCCCGAACATGGATACCACCAGCGGCGAGCCGCCCGCCGACCGGGCCGCCCGGCCGACCGCGGTCGTCTTCGCGGGTCACGTGGACCACGGCAAGTCCACCCTGATCGGCCGGCTGCTGCACGACACCGGCAACCTGTCGGACGGACAGGCCGAGGCGATGCGGGCGGCGAGTGCGGCGCGCGGACTGACCGCCGAATGGTCGTTCCTGCTCGACAGCCTGCAGGCCGAGCGCGATCAGGGGGTGACCATCGACGCCACCCGCATCCCGGTCACCCTCGGCGGGCGGCGCTTCGTCATCATCGATGCGCCCGGCCACCGGCAGTTCCTGCGCAACATGCTGACCGGGGCGGCGGACGCTTCGGCCGCCGTGCTGGTGGTGGACGCGGCCGAGGGGGCGCGCGAGCAGACCCGCCGGCACGCGATGCTGCTGCGCCTGCTCGGACTGCGCGACGTGATCGTGCTGCTGAACAAGGTCGATGCGCTGGATTTCGATGCCGCGCGCATCGCGGCGGCGGAGGCGGCGCTGCGGACGGAACTCGCGGCACTCGACCTGTCGCCCGTCGCCGTGGTGC
>NZ_BANB01000535.1 GCF_000964365.1 Acidisphaera rubrifaciens HS-AP3
GCGACGCCGTGCTGGAGGTCGCGCTGGCCGAGGCGCCGACCGCCCGGGACTGACCGTCGCGCCGGCCGGCCCGGGGGCCGTTGGACCCGCGGGCGGCCCTGTGCTAGGCGGCGCCCATGGCTGCGCTGTCCCTTGTCGCCGTCCTGAACGGCCCGAACCTCAACATGCTCGGCCTGCGCCAGCCGCATCTCTACGGTGCCGCGACGCTCGACGACGTCGAGCAGCTATGCGCCGAGACGGCGGAGTCGCTCGGGCTTGCCATCGACTTCCGCCAGACCAACGGCGAGGGCGAACTGGTGAACTGGGTACAGGAATGCCGCGGCCGCGCCGCCGGCATCATCATCAACGCCGCCGCCTATACCCACACGTCGGTCGCCCTGCTCGACGCGCTGCTGGCGACCGAACTGCCCGTGATCGAGGTGCATTTGACCAACATTCACGCCCGCGAGGCGTTCCGCCACCACTCGTACGTCTCCAAGGCGGCGCGCGGCGTGATCTGTGGCTTCGGGCCGCGCAGCTACGCGCTGGCGCTGATCGCCATGGCGGACCTGCTGGAGGACACACGATGACCGGCGTCGCATTCGACCCCGAGGCGATCCGGGCGCTTGCCACCATCCTGGCCGATACCGGCCTGACCGAAATCGAGATCGCCGACAAGGACAGCCGCATCCGCGTCGCCCGCGCCCCGGCCCCGGTCACCACG
>NZ_BANB01000534.1 GCF_000964365.1 Acidisphaera rubrifaciens HS-AP3
GACGGCCGCGGCCAGGATCACCGCCGGGGGCCCGGCCCGCGTTGCGGCCGGGCGGACGCTAGGCCGTGCCGCCCGGCGCATCGCCGGAGAGAAGCGAGCGTCCGGTCATCGCCGCCGGCTGCGGCAGACCCATCAGCGCCAGCAGCGTGGGCGCGATGTCGGACAGCCGGCCGTCGTGCAGCCGCGCGCCGGCGGGACAGCCGGCCAGCAGCACCGGGACCGGGTTGGTCGTGTGCGCCGTATGCGGGCCGCCGGTCACCGGGTCGCGCATCATCTCGCAATTGCCGTGATCCGCCGTCACCAGCAGCGCCCCGCCCGCCGCCGCGATCGCCTCGGCGATGCGCCCCAGGCTGGCGTCCACCGTCTCCACCGCGCGGATCGCCGCCTCCAGGCTGCCGGTGTGGCCCACCATGTCGGGATTGGCGAAGTTGAGCACGATCAGGTCATAGCGGCCGGACCCGATCGCCTCGACCGCCCGCGCGGTCAGCTCCGGCGCCGACATCTCCGGCTGCAGATCATAGGTCGCGACCTTGGGCGACGGGACCATGATCCGGTCCTCGCCCACGCTCGGCGTCTCCCGGCCGCCGTTGAGGAAATACGTGACGTGCGGATACTTCTCCGTCTCCGCCATGCGCAGCTGCGTCCGGCCGGCGGCGGCCGCCACGTCGCCCAGCAGGTCGTGCATCGGTTGCGGCGGGAACAGGGCGCCGAGCAGCGGCGCCAGCACGTCGCTGTACTGGGTCATGCCGGCCGCCGCCGCAAAGCGCACCATGCGCGGCCGCGCGAACCCGTCGAAGGCCGGATCGACCAGCGCGCCCAGGATCTCGCGCACCCGGTCGGCGCGGAAGTTGAAACACAGAAGGCTGTCGCCGTCGGCCATGCCGGCATAGGCGCCGACCCGGGCCGGCACGATGAACTCGTCCGTCACGCCGCGGCCATAGGCATCGTCGATGACCGAGGCGGCGTCCGCGAAGGCAGGCGCCTGCCCCTCGGCCAGCGCGATATAGGCTTTCTGCTCCCGGTCCCAGCGCCGGTCGCGATCCATCACGTAGTACCGGCCGGAGACGGTCCCGATCGGCACGTCGGCCGGCAGGGCGTCCTGGAGATCGCGCAGGTAGCCGGCCCCGGCCTGCGGCGGCGTGTCGCGGCCGTCGGTGATGACATGCATCACCACCGGTATCCCGGCGCGCCGCAGGATGCCGGCCAGCGCCGCGGCATGGCGCTGATGGCTGTGCACCCCGCCGGGCGAGACGAGGCCGAGCAGGTGGCAGGCGCCGCCGCTCGCGCGTGTCGCCTCGATCAGCGCGCGCAGCGCCTCGGCACGTTCGATGGAGCCGTCCTCGATCGCCGCGTCGATGCGCGGCAGTTCCTGCATGACGACGCGGCCCGCGCCGATGTTGAGGTGCCCGACCTCGCTGTTGCCCATCTGGCCGTCCGGCAGGCCGACATCGCGCCCGGATGTCCGCAGGAAAGCATGGGGACTGTCGTGCCACAGACGGTCGAAGGCCGGCGTGCGGGCGAGCAGCACCGCGTTGTCCGCCCGCTCCTCGCGCCAGCCCCAGCCGTCGAGGATCACCAGCATCACGGGGCGGGGCGGGCGTGTGGACATGCCCCGCTATAGCGGCCCGCGCGGTGCCGCAACAAGCGCGGGCGGTCCCGGAACGGTCCCGGAAGCGCCCGCGCGCCGCAGGTCAGAACTGCCTGAGCAACCGGTTGATGTAGTCCAGCTCTTCCTGCGGGCGCGTCCGCTGGGCGCCGCGACGGCGCAGCTCGTCCTGGATGGCGCGGGTGCGCTGGCGTTCCATCTGCTCGGGGACCACCACGTCGTTGCCCTCGTCGGCGCCGGTGGTGCCCTGTCCCATCTCCCGCCCGAGCGGGTCGCGCCGGTCGTTGTGGCTGCGGCGATGATCGCCGCCGCGGGCGCTCTGGCCGTCGGACTGGCTGTCGTCGTCCTCCATGCCGCCGCCCTGATCCCCGGCCTGGTCGCTGTCCTGCTGCTGCTCGCCCTGCTGCTGGCTGCCGTTCTGCCCGGGACCGAACTGGCGTGTCAGCTGCTGGCTCATGTCCTTGCCGCTTTTCTGCAGCGCCTCGATCACCCGCTGCTCGGCGGCGGCGGCCTGCTGATCGCGCCCGGCCGCCAGCGCGGTCGCCGCGTCGCGCATCCCGCCATCGGCATCGCCCAGGGGTTGCGGGATCTTGCCGGTCAGGTCGCCGAACTGCTGCATCAGCTCGCCGAGCGCGCGGCGCAACGCCTTCTGCACCACCACGTCGGTATCGCGCACGGCAAGCTGATCGGCGGTGAGCGGTGGCGGCGGCAGGGGCTCGCCGGTGAGGCTGTCGATCTGTCCGCCGGTGGAGCGGGCCTGGCTGTGGTCGAGCAGCCCACCCTCGCGCTGGATCAGGTCCTGCAGCGCGCTCATCTGCTTGCGCCCCTCGCGGCGATGCTCGGCATTGGCCGTGTCGCCCGGACGGGGGCCCCGCTTCGCCTCGCGCAGCTGCTGCAGCATCTTCTCGAGCTGCGCCATCTTGTCGCGCGCCTCCTGCATCCGGCCCTCGCGCGTCGCCTGCTCGGCTTCGCGGGCCGTCTGCTGCATCTGCTGCCCGTCCGGCCGCGCGGCATTGGGCGGGCGGGCCTGCGACCCCTGATCGCGACGGGCCTGCTCGGCGAGCGCGCGGAGATGCTGTTCGATCGCGCGTTGCAGCGCCTCCAGCTTCCGCTCGGCCTCGGCGCGATGGGCGTCGTCGGGGGTGCGGGCCGCGCGGTCGAGCGCATCGCGCGC
>NZ_BANB01000533.1 GCF_000964365.1 Acidisphaera rubrifaciens HS-AP3
GCGGCCGTGCTGCGCGCGGCACCGGACGGCATCGTGCTGCCGAAGGCGGACGGGCCGGACGACGTGCGCCGGCTCGGCCACTATCTCGACGCGCTGGAGCGCCGCGACGGCATCGCGACGCCGACGCCCGTCCTGTGCGTCGCGACGGAGACGCCGCGCGCGCCGTTCCGCCTCGGCGACTACGCGGACGCGGCGCTGTCGCGGCTGTGGGGCCTGACCTGGGGCGCGGAGGATCTGAGCGCGGCCGTGGGCGCGGCGGGCAATCGCGACGCGACCGGCGGCTGGACGCATACCTACCGCATGGTGCGTTCGCTGTGTCTGCTCGCGGCCAAGGCGGCGGAGGTGGAGGCGATCGAGACGGTGTACGTCGATTTCCGCGACGCCGACGGGCTGCGCCGCGCGTGCGAGGCGTCGGCGGCCGAAGGCTTCACCGGCAGCGTCGCGATCCACCCCGATCAGGTGGACATCATCAACGCCGCTTACATGCCGGGCGAGGCGGCGGTCGCGCATGCGCGCCGGGTGATCGACGCCTTTGCCGCGGCACCCGGCGCGGGCGCGGTCGCGCTCGACGGGATGATGCTCGACATGCCGCATCTGAAACAGGCGCGGCACGTGCTGCGCCGGCACGATGCGTTCGTGGCGCGCGGGGGCGGGGATGGCTGACACGGACCCGCTCTGGATCGACCGCGGCGCGCCGGGCGCGCGGCCGGCGCGCATCGCGATCACCGGCC
>NZ_BANB01000532.1 GCF_000964365.1 Acidisphaera rubrifaciens HS-AP3
GGCGGGCGGCGCAGACGGACGCGGTGGCCGAGGCGCCGTCCGACGTGCCTGACGCCGGGGAGCATGGCCCGCGATGACCGGTCTTCCCCTCGGCGCGACCATCGGCATCGTGGGTGGCGGTCAGCTTGGCCGCATGACGGCGATGGCGGCCGCGCGCCTCGGCTATCGCTGCCACATCCTGACGCCGGAGACGGACAGCCCGGCGGGGCAGGTCTGTGCCGGCGTCACGCTCGGCGAGTACGAGGACCCGGCGGCGCTGCGCGCCTTCGCCGCCGCGTCCGACGTCATCACCTTCGAGTTCGAGAACGTCAGCGCCGAAGGGCTTGATCTTCTGGCATCTTTCAAACCGGTGCGGCCCGCGCCCTCGGTTCTGCGGGTCAGCCAGTACCGGATCGCGGAGAAGAGCTTCCTGGACGCGGCCGGGGTGCCCACCGCGCCGTGGCGGGCGGTGTCGACACGCGCCGATCTGACGGCGGCGGTGGCGGCGCTCGGCCTGCCGGCGGTGCTGAAGACGGCGCGGCTGGGCTATGACGGCAAGGGGCAGGCGCTGCTGCGCAGCCCCGACGATCTTGACGCGGCGTTCGAGAAACTCTCCCCCAAACCGTTGATTCTGGAGAGTTTCGTCGATTTCGCTGCCGAGGTGAGCGTGATCGTCGCGCGTGGCGCGGACGGGACGCTGGCCGCCTTCGACACGGTGGAGAACCGGCACCGCGACCACATTCTCGATCTGACGCTGGCGCCCGCGCCGCTGCCGGAGAGCGTCCACGCGGCGGCGCAGGAGGCGGCGCGGAAAGTGGCGCTGGCCCTCGATCTGGTGGGGCTGCTGGCGGTGGAGATGTTCGTCACCCGCGACGGCACGGTGCTCGCGAACGAGATCGCGCCCCGGCCGCATAATTCCGGCCACTGGACCATCGATGCCTGCCCGGCCAGCCAGTTCGAGATGCTGGTGCGCGCGGTCGCCGGCCTGCGTCTGCCGCCGGCGGTGCGGCATTCGGACGCGGTGATGAAGAACCTGGTGGGGCCGGACGACATGGCGCATCTGCCGACCGTGCTGGCAACGCCGGGGCTGATTCCGCATCTGTACGGCAAGGCCGAGGCGCGGCCGGGGCGGAAGATGGGGCACGTCAACCGGCTGTTTCCGCTGGGCGCGCTGCCGGGTCCGTTCGGCATCGCCGATGCCCTGGGGCCGCTGGCGCCGGATCCGGTCTAGGGGCCGCCTGCGAAAAAGGGGCCGGTCGCCCGGCCCCTTCGTCGTCGTGACAGTCCGCCCGATCAGGCGGCGACGGAGGTCGCCTGCGGGTCGTTGGCGATCTGCTGCGGCTGCGGCTGCGCCGGCGTGGTGCCGATCTCGATCCGGCGCGGCTTCAGCGACTCCGGCACGACGCGCTTGAGGCCGACCGACAGCAGGCCGTTCTCCAGCGTGGCGCCGTCGACCACGATATGGTCGGCGAGGGCGAAGCGGCGCTCGAACGCGCGGGCGGCGATGCCGCGGTGCAGCACCTCGCCATGCGGGGTCTCGCTGCCGACGCGGCCGGACACGACGAGGGTGTTGTCCTTCACCACCACGTCGAGGTCGGCGGGCTTGAAGCCGGCCACCGCCATGGTCAGGCGATAGGCGTCATCGCCGGTCTTCTCGATGTTGTAGGGCGGATAGGACGGCGCCTCGCTGGCGGCGAGGCTGGCATCGGCGAGGCGGGCAAGCCGCTCGAAGCCGATGGCGGTACGGTAAAGGGGCGCGAAGTCAAAGCGGGTCATGGGTAACCTCCTGCAAGAGCAAGGTCTCAACATGGCCGCCCATGCGGGCCGGCCGGGTCGTGTCCGGGACCACGACGGGCTCCCGGATGCTGCAAGAGGTAGGTGCCGCACCCCCACTGCTTCAAGGGGTGCGGCCGTGATGTCGAGACGCGCCGCGCGGCTTACTTCTTGCGCATGCCGATGCCGGCGAACTTCTTGTTGAACTTCGCGACCTGACCGCCGGTGTCGATCATGCGCTGCTGGCCGGTCCAGGCGGGGTGGGACTTCGGGTCGATGTCGAGGCGGAGCGTGTCGCCCGGCTTGCCGTAGCAGGACCGGGTGGTGAACTGCGTCCCGTCGGTCATGATGACCGTGATCTCGTGATAGTCGGGGTGGATGTCGGTCTTCATGGCTGGCTCCGCTGCTGGCGGCGCCGATCCCGACCGGCGCCGCGAAGGCGGGCGCTATAGCGGAGCGCCCGCCCCCTGACAACGTGCCGCCCTGCTATTGCTGCTTCTGGTCGGGCGCCGGGGCCGGCGACTGCGCGTCGGGCTGCGCCTGCGGCTCCGCCCGGTGGTGCTGGCGGCGGTGGTGGAGGAAGGATCGTTCGGTCTCGGACCGGAAGACCTCGTCCGCCGTCTTCTTCTGCTCGGCCGGGAAGCTGTCATAGAGCGGCTGGAAGGCGGACAGCATCTTCTGCGCCTCCTGCGCCCGCTGCTCCGTGAGCGTCGCGTACGAACGCATGTTGTCCAGCGCGGTCATGCCGGACAGGTCGCTGCGGCGCGTCTGCAGGCCCTTGCGGATGGCGACGGCATTCTCGCGCATCACGTCGGCGACCTTGGCCCAGGCGGCTTCCTCGGCCGGGGTGATGCCGAGGCGGTCGTGCAGCGCCTTGATATGTGCCTCCAGCCGCGCGTCACGCTCGCTGCTGCCTGCGGCCGGAGGCGCGATCTTTTCCGGCGGCGCGGTGGGCGTGGCGGCCGGGGGCGCGATCTTGTCCGCCGGCGCGTCGGCGGCGCGGACAGATCGGAAGAGCACACGTCTGAA
>NZ_BANB01000531.1 GCF_000964365.1 Acidisphaera rubrifaciens HS-AP3
AGATCGTCGGGCGACGGAAGGTCCGGCGGCAGCACGTCCGGCTCCTGCACCGCGCGGTCGCCGGCCCGCGCCAGCACCACCGCGACCGGCCGGCGCAGCAGGCGCATCAGCAGCCACTCCGCCAGCAGCGCCATCACCAGCACCGCGGCCAGCCGCACCCCGGTCCGCAGCAGCCGGCTTTGATAATGCGGGTCGGTGACGAGGCGGTGCAGCCAGCGTCCGAACGACGGCAGGCTGCGCACGGTGCCGACCGCCTCCACCACGCGCCCGCTCGTCTCCGTCAGGAAGGTGGTGACGCTGACGAGCACCTCCGCGCCCAGGCTGTTCGGCTCCAGCGGCACGATGGCCTTGACCGCCTGCTTGA
>NZ_BANB01000530.1 GCF_000964365.1 Acidisphaera rubrifaciens HS-AP3
GTTGCCGGTACCGGGGTATGCGGGCATGCGGCGCATGGCCGGGCGATGCGATCCGCACGGTGTTCGCCCCGCTGCAGGCGCTGGCGGAGCCGGGACCGGCGGGACAGCCGCCGGTGCTGCGCATCCAGAACACCCTCGCCGGCGCCTACGGCACGGTCGCCGGCATTGATTCGGCCAAGGACCCGGGCGTCGCCGCGCAGACGCTGGCGGCGCAGGTGATCTCCGGCCAGAGCACGGACGCGCTGCTCGGCCTGCGCGTGCAGGCAGCCAGTCTGCCGCGCCCCATCAGCGACGTGATGCGCGAGCTGTATTCCAGCATCTGGTCCGCCCTGCTGCAGCTCGCCGCGGCGCAGCTGCAATCGGTGTGGGCGCGCGACGTCGACTCCGTCTGCCAGCAGACCATCGCAGGCCGCTATCCCTTCGCCTCGCTGGACGCCGCGAGCGGCGCGCCCGATGTCGCGCTGGCGGATTTCGCCGCGTTCTTCGGCCGCGGCGGCGTCATGGACAAGTTCGTGACGACGAACCTCGCGCTGTTCACGCAGCCGGGCGCGAGCGGCGATCTCGTGCTGGCGACGGATGACGGGATCTCGCTCAACATCTCGCGCACCGCGCTCGACCAGATCAACCGCGCGCGGCGCATCCGCAACCTGTTCTTCGGGACCGACGGCAACCCGTCGCTGCGCTTCTTCGTGCAGCCGGCCTATCTCGATCCGCGCGCGACGACGGCGACGCTGACATTCGACAAGACCGCCATACGCAACCGCCACGACCCGCCGGTCACGACGCAGGTGCAGTGGCCGAGCCTGGACAGCAGCGGCGCCGCGAGCTTCTCGCTCGTCACGGTCGGCGGCCAGACGCCGGAGATCGTCACCGCCGGACCGTGGGCCATGTTCCGGCTGCTGGCGCAGGCGGAGCGCGTGCCCGGTGCGCCCGGCGAGCAGACCGTGACATTTACCCTGGCGGGGCTGCGGTCCAGCTGGACCCTGCGCGGCGGCAGCGTGCTGAGCCCGCTCACCAACCCAAACGTGCTGGGCTTCCGCTGTGTCCCGCGTCTTTGAGCCCCCCTGCCGTATCACTGGCCCGATCGGCGGCGGCGGCACCGCCCTGGTCGAACGGGCCGTGACCGACAGGGGCGAGGTCTGGGCGGTCAAGCGCGCCCGGCCAGACGCGATCGACGACGTGGCGGTGCAGGCGGCGCTCCGGACGGAGGCGGCGCTGCTCGCGCGTCTGTCCCATCCCCGCATCCCGCGCCTGCGCGCGATCTGGACGACGCGGGCGGGCGGGTTTCACCTGGCGATGGATCTGCTGGCGGGCACTGACCTGCGCGCCCGGCTGCGGCGCGGCGGCAGCGGCCCGGGCGACGCGGCGGCGGTCGGCCGGCTG
>NZ_BANB01000529.1 GCF_000964365.1 Acidisphaera rubrifaciens HS-AP3
TGAGCTCGATCGTCACGCCGTTCGGGTCTTCCAGGAACACTTGTTCGAGATTGAGCGACGGCACCATCCGCTCGCGAAACGGCACGTCCGCCGCCCGCAGCCTGTCCTTCACCCCACTCGCGTCGCGCCCCACGAAGGCGATGTGGTCGATCGTGCCCGTGCCCGCAGTGGCCGCCCCCGCGTCCTTGTCGCCCAGATAGGCATGCAGGCCCGAGGGGTCGTTCGGGTCGATGCCGATGACATGCACGACCGCCGTGCCGCCCTGGTAGAGCCACACGCCGGGGAAGGGAAAGTTCGGTCGCGGCCCGACCTCGAACTCCATGACCTGCGTGTAGAACCGCCGCGTCGCCTCCAGATCGGTGGTGCGGATCGAATAATGGTCCAGCCGCTCGATGCTCATGCGCGCCTCCCTGTCAGTGGGCGGAGGGTGACGCGACGGCGGCCCCTGTCAATGCCGACCGCTTGACCCGTCCCCGGCGGCGCGGTCTGTTCGCCGCCATGCCAGGGGAGGGACGATGAAGGCCGGGGCATTCGGGTATGCGCGGGCAGAGTCGGTCGCGCACGCGCTCGACCTGCTGGCCCGCCACGGCGAGGGGGCGAAGCTGCTGGCCGGCGGGCAGAGCCTGCTGCCGGCGCTCAATCTGCGCCTGTCGGTGCCGGAGGTGCTGATCGATATCGGGCGGCTGGACGCGCTGCGCGGCATCGCCGTCGTGGATGGCCGGCTGCGCATCGGCGCGCTGACGACGCATGACGAGCTGCTGACCTCCCCGCTGATCGCGGCCCACGCCCCCCTGCTTGCCCGCGCGGTCGCCCATGTCGCGCATCCCGCGATCCGCACGCGCGGGACGATCGGCGGCAGCCTCGCCAATGCCGATCCGGCGGCCGAGCTGCCCGCCTGCGTCCTGGCACTCGATGCCCGCATCGTCGCGGTCAGCGCGCGGGGCGAACGAACCTTGCCGGCTGACGGTTTCTTCACCGGCCTGTTCGCGACGGCGCTCGCGCCCGACGAGATCCTGGCGGCGGTGGAGATCGCCATGCCCGGGCCGGGTGCCTGCTGGGGGTTCGGCGAGCTGGCCCGCCGCGCCGGCGACTATGCGATGGTGGGCATCGCCGCCGGCGGGCGGCGCGAGGGCGCGCGGCTCGCGGCGTTGCGCCTCGCGTTCTTCGGCGTCGGCACCCGCGTCACGCCGGCCCCGCTTGCGGCGGCCGCGCTGTGCGGGGAAGGG
>NZ_BANB01000528.1 GCF_000964365.1 Acidisphaera rubrifaciens HS-AP3
AGGCCGGCAGCGGCGACGCTGCGCACCGCCGAGCGCACCGCGCGCGGGGTAAGCGCCCGGCTTGCCGCGACTTCGTGATGCAGCGCGCGGTCGCGCGCCGTCATCGGTATGGTCTGCGGCGCCGCCTCCCACGGCAGGACATAGATGGCGCCGCCGGCGGAGAAATTGCGCAGCAGCAGCGACAGGCCGTGCCGGTCGTCACCGCGCACACGCGCCGCGAACAGGGCAGGCGTCTCGAATGGCACGCAGGCGCCGCGGCTGGCGTGATCGGGCGCGTGCCCGGGCAGCGTGAGGGCGGAAGCGGCAGCCGGCATGACGGCATCCGTTGGACGGTGAAGGGTCTTGTATGCGGCGCGAGCCTTTCCTCTGTGCCCCGTCCGGGTTAACGATGACTGAAGCCGTCAAGGGTGACGACATGTCCACACGCGACGACACGCCGACCGCCGAGACCGACGCCCCGCCGGCGGCGGATGCCCCGCCGCAGGTCTGCCCCTTTACCGGGCGCAGCGCCGCGGACCTCGCGGTCCTCGACGCGCCGCCCGAACGGGCGGCGGAGTTCCGCGAGCGGGCAAGGCGCGACGGGCCGCGCACCTTGCTGCTGACCGGCGCGAGTCGCGGGATCGGGCATGCGACCGTCAAGCGCTTCGCCTCCGCCGGCTGGCGGGTGCTGACCGTCTCGCGGCATGCCTTTCCCGGCGCGTCCTGCCCCTGGCCGGGCGGCGAGCTCGACCACGTGCAGCTCGATCTCGGCAACCTCGACGCGATCGACGACGTGGTGAGCGAGATACGCGACCGGCTGGGCACCGGCCGGCTGGACGCGCTGGTGAACAATGCCGGCATCTCGCCCAAGGGGCCGCGCGGCACCCGTCTCGGCGCGCTCGAGACCGACATCGCCGTGTGGCAACAGGTATTGAGCGTCAATCTCGTCTCCACCGCCCTCCTCGCGCGCGGTCTGTTCGCCGAGCTGCGGGCGGCCAAGGGGGCGATCGTCAACGTCACCTCGATCGCCGGGGCGCGCGTGCATCCCTATGCCGGCGTCGCCTATGCGTGCTCCAAGGCCGCCCTGGCGGCGCTGACCCGCGAAATGGCGTTCGACTTCGGCCGCTACGGCATCCGGGTGAACGCGATCGCGCCGGGCGAGATCAAGACGTCGATCCTCTCGCCCGGCACCGACGAGATCGTGCAGCGCGAGGTGCCGATGGGGCGTCTCGGCACCACCGACGAGGTGGCGGAGACGATCTTCTTCCTCTGCACCGAGGCATCGTCGTACGTGAACGGTGCGGAGATCCACATCAACGGCGGCCAGCACGTCTGAGCCGGCCGCGCCGCAACCACGGAGACCCGCCGCATGGCCGACCGCGCGTTTGACTGGAGCGATCTCGAGGCGCTCCGCCGCTTCGACACGCCCACCATCTGCAACGGTCTCGAACTGGTGGCGCCGGAGCGGCGGGCGATCGGCTTTACCACTGAACCCCTGGTTTGCATCGACCCGGCGGCGCCGCCGATCGTGGGGCTCGCCCGCGTCGGCACGCTGCGCGCGCGCGAGGCACCGCGCGGCGCGGTCGCCGACCGGCGGGACTGGTACGACTACGTGGCCGCGGCGCCCATGCCCACCATCGTCGTGCTGCAGGACCTCGACGACCGGCCCGGCTACGGCGCGTTCTGGGGCGAGGTGCATTCCACGGTCCACAAGGCACTCGGCGCGCTCGGCTGCGTCACCAACGGATCGTTCCGCGATATCGACGCCTGGGCGCCGGGCTTCCAGATGCTCGGCGGGCGGATCGGGCCGAGCCACGCGCATATGCACCTGGTCGATTTCGGCCGGCCGGTGAACGTGTTCGGCATGCAGGCGGGCCACGACGACGTGATCCACGCCGACCGCCACGGCGCCGTGGTCATCCCGGCCGAGGCCGTGCGGCGCCTGCCGGCGGCTATCGACCTGCTGTCGCGGCGGGAGGCGGTCATCCTCGACGTCTGCCGTGATCCGGGCTTCACGCCGGCCAAGCTGCGCGCGGCCCTGGCGGCGGCCGGCGAGATCCACTGACGCGGCCGCCCGGAAGCGGTCGCCCGCAGGGTCGTTACACTAAATAACAGGTTAAAATCACGGGCGCCGTCGCACGCGGCGTGCATTGCGTCACACCGCGCACATATATCCGTTACATGGCCGGCGCAGACCGACCACGGTGCGAGCCGAGGGAGGCGTGAGCATGCGAGACATCAGAGCGACGGCCGGGTCGAAGGCGCTGCGTATCGCGGCAGCCGCAGCCTTGTGCCTGCTTCCCATCGGCGTGGCCCGTCCGGCGCTGGCCTGGGGCCATGGCGGCGGTGGCGGCTTCCATGGCGGCGGCGGATTCCGCGGCGGATTCGGCGGTTTCCACGGTGGCTATGGCGGATTTCACGGCGGATACGGCGGCTTCCGGGGCGGCTACGGTGGATTCCGTGGCGGGTATGGTGGCGGCTACGGCGGCTATCGCGGCGGTTACGGCGGCTGGGGCGGTCGTGGTTGGGGCTACGGCGGCTGGGGTGGCCGTGGCTGGGGCTATGGCGGCTGGGGCGGTCGCGGCTGGGGCTATGGCGGCTGGGGCTGGGGCGGCGGTTGGGGTGGCTGGGGCTGGCCCGGCTACTGGGGCGGTCTCGCGGCCGCCGGGTTCGGCTTCGGCCTAGGCTATGACTTCCCGTATTTCGGCGGCGTCTATGCCGCGCCGGCCTATGCGGCGCCCGTCTATGCGCCCCCGGTCTATGAGCCGCCGGTCATGGTCGCGCCGCAGCCGCCGATCCTGGTGCAACCGCAGGCCTATGTGCCCGCGCCGCCGCCGGTCCATCACGCGGTCGTGCATCACGTGACACAGGCGCCGTGCGCGTGCACCTGCGCGTGCGTCCCGGCGGGTCTCCCGTCGGTCATGACGCCGTCCGCGCCGCAGGGGCCGCTGCAGGGACCGGTGCCGATGCAGCCCGGCACGCCGCTGCCGCCGCAGACCGCCGTGCCGATGCGCGCGACGCCCGCCGCCGCGACCACCA
>NZ_BANB01000527.1 GCF_000964365.1 Acidisphaera rubrifaciens HS-AP3
CAGCCAGCCGTCGTGCAGCCGGTCGGCGCTGGTGATGGCGAGCAGGCCGGCGCCGGGCTCCTCCTCGGCGAGCTGGGCAAAGGCGGCCTCGGCCTCCGGCGCGATCGGTCCCTGATAGGCGAGCGCGATGCGCGCGCCGGGCGCGGGCGGGACGACCCAGTGGCCGCCGGCGATCACCGAAGCCGGGTCGATCGTGCGCTCGGGCTGCTGCAACTGCCGCGTGGACAGGCGCAGCCACACCGCCGAGCCGTCCGGCGCCTGCATGTGCGCGAGCGCGTGGCGCAGCAGGATCGCGAGTTCGTCGGCATAGGTCGGCTCGTACGACGCGAGCCGGTCCTGCGCGATGCCGATCAGCGGCGTGTTGACCGACTGGTGCTGCCCGCCCTCGGGCGCGAGCGTCAGGCCGGACGGCGTGGAGACCAGCAGGAAGCGGGCATCCTGGTAGCAGGCATAGATCAGCGCATCGAGGCCGCGGTTGACGAACGGATCGTACACCGTGCCGATCGGCAGCACGCGCGCGCCGTCGAGCGCATGGCGCAGGCCGGCGGCGCCGAGCAGCAGGAACAGGTTCTGTTCGGCGATGCCGAGTTCGATGTGCTGGCCCTGCGGGCTCATGCCCCAGCGCTGCGCGCTCGCGAGCTTGGCGTCGCGGAAGACGTCGTTGCGGGTGTGACGGTCGAACACGCCGCGCCGGTTCACCCACGGGCCGAGATTGGTGGACACCGTCACGTCGGGGCTGGTGGTCAGGATGTGCGCCGCGAGGTCGCGGCACTCGCCCTGGCCGCGCCCGATCTCGGCGAGCAACTCGCCGAACGCCGCCTGTGTCGCGAGGCGGCGGCCGGCGGTGCGCGGGCCGGGCAGCACGGCGGGGACGTGCACGACGGGTGCCGTCAGCGCGCGACCCTCCGGCGTCAGCGGCGTCGCGAAGGGGCGCGTGGCGATGAAGTCGCGCAGCGCCGGCGCGTCGATGCCGGTGCCGGCGAAGGGCGCCCACTCCTCGCCCGGCGCGATGCCGAGTTCGGCGCGGAACGCCTCCATCTGCTCCTTGGTCATCAGGCCGGCATGGTTGTCCTTGTGGCCCGCGAAGGGCAGGCCCATGCCCTTGACGGTATAGGCGATGAAGCAGGTCGGCTGGTCGCCCGCCGCCTCCGCCGCCCGCAGCGCCTCGATCACCGTCTCGATGTCGTGGCCGCCGAGATTGGTCATCAGCGCGCCGAGTTCCTCGTCCGACAGCGGATCGATGATGGCGCGCAACGCCTTCGACCGGCCGAGATCGGCGAGCACCGCCTGCCGCCACGCCGCCCCGCCCTGGAAGGTCAGCGCCGAATAGAGGCTGTTCGGGCAGTCGTCGATCCAGGCGCGCAGCAACTCGCCGCCCTCGCGCGCGAAGGCCGCCTGCAGCTTGCGCCCGTATTTCAGGGTGACGACATTCCAGCCCATGTCGCCGAACAGCCCCTCGATGCGGCCGAACAGCCGGTCCTGCACCACGGAATCAAGGCTCTGGCGGTTGTAGTCGATGATCCACCAGACGTCGCGGACGTCGTGCTTCCACCCCTCCAGCAACGCCTCGTAGATGTTGCCCTCGTCGAGTTCGGCATCCCCCGCGATCGCGATGTGGCGGCCGCGCGGCACGTCGGGGCGGGCGAGGTTGTGCAGATGCACCCAGTCCTGCATCAGCGCGCTGAAGCTGGTCATGGCGACGCCGAGGCCGACCGATCCGGTGGAGAAATCGACCTCCGGCCCGTCCTTGGTCCGGCTGGGATAGCTCTGCGCGCCGCCGAAGGCGCGCAGCCCCTCCATCTTCTCGCGCGTCTGCCGGCCGTAGAGATAGTTCACGGCATGAAACACCGGGGCGGCGTGCGGCTTGACCGCGACGCGGTCCTGCGGGCGGAGGATCTCGAAATACAGCGCGGTCATCACCGAAATGACCGAGGCGCAGGACGCCTGATGCCCGCCCACCTTCAGCCCGTCGCGGTTGGGGCGGATGTGGTTGGCGTGGTGGATCATCCACGACGAGAGCCACAGCAGCTTGCGCTCGATCTGATGCAGCAGCGCGAGGCGCCGTGCGGCGTCCGTGTCCCCGGCGCCGGCCGCCTCGGCCACGCGCGCCGCGTCTTCCGGCAGAACCGGCATCGTCATGGCCATTTCCTCCCGCCGGCGGCGAGCCTGCCGCCCGTCCGACTCAGCTAGCGCACAACCGGGCGGCGGAGAAGCACGCAGCGCGGGGGCCATGCCCGCGCCGCGCGACGGGCACGGGGCTACCCGCGCACCAGACGGCGCACGGCGGAGGAGGCGGCGCGCTTGCCGCTGCCGACATAGTCCTCGTGGTGGGCTTCGATGCGGGCGGGATCATAGAGGTAGTTCACCATCAGGGTGGCACTTTCCTTGACCCCCTTCTCCGACGTGTCGCCGAGCCAGTCGAGACGTTCGATGCGCGCGCCGTTGGTGAGGTGGAAATGCGCGACGGGATCGAGCGCCCGCCCCGCACGCCCCTCGCCGCGGGCCGGCGCGCTCTCGACGAGCAGATAGCGCGCGGCCAGGCGCACCAGCACCGGCTCCACGGCGGGGGCGAGCACGGGGTCGCGCTGGAAGCCGCGCGTGGCGAGGATGGCGGACAGCGCCGCGGCGCCGGTATCGGCGGTCGGCATGGCGGCGCGCAAGGCGCTGCTCTCCTCCTCCGTCAGTACCGCGTCGTCGGCGGCGAGGCGGCCGTCGAGCCAGCGGCGGAAGCCGGGGATCGGCGACAGCGTCGCATAGGCCTTGATGTTGCGGAACTCCTGTCCCAGCAGCTCCACCACGCGCTTGATCAGGAAATTGCCGAAGCTGATGCCGGCGAGCCCGCGCTGGCAGTTGCTGATGGAATAGAAGATCGCGGTGTCGGCCGCCCTGGGGTCGAGCGCGGGGGCGCGCTGATCCAGCAGGCGCTGCACGCTGTCGGCGAGGCCCTGCACCAGCGCCACCTCCACGAAGATCAGCGGCTCGCTCGGCATGCGCGGGTGGAAGAACGCATAGCAGCGGCGGTCGCTGTCGAGCCGGTTCTTCAGATCGCGCCAGGAACGGATCGAGTGCACCGCCTCGTAGCCCGCGAGGCGTTCGAGAAGGGCTGCCGGGCTGTTCCAGTCGACGCAGGCGAGTTCGAGGAAGCTCACGTCGAACCAGCTTGCCAGCAGGCTGCGCAGGTCGCTCTCCAGCGCCGCCAGCAGCGGGTCGGATTTGCGCATGGCGAGCAGCGAGGCGCGCAGGTCCACGAGGAACTTCATGCCGTCGGGGATCGAGGTGAACTGCGTCAGCAGGCGGATGCGCGGCGGCTCCAGCGCCTGACGCAGGGCGGCGGCGGCGACGGCGCGGGCGGCGGCGTCGGGGGCGGCGACGACACGCTCATAGGCGACGGCGACGGCCTGCAGGTCGGCGTCGAAGCCGGCGAGGTCGCGCAGGAACTCCGCCCGCCCCGCCGCGTCGCGCGCCAGATAGGTCTCCGCCAGCTTGGCGGCACGGTTGCGGGCCGAGACCTCGCCGCCGCGCCCGTCCAGACAGGCGCGCATCTGCGCCGCCACGCTATCGTCGGCGTCGGCGGTGACGCCGATGCCGGTCGCCATGTCGTGCCAGACACCACGAATGCGGCGCAGCGCGCGGTCGAACAGCCCGGCGGGCGGCGGCAGGGGGGCGTCACTCATTTCGGGGCGTCACTCATCTTTCGGTTCCGGGCTCGGGCGCGCCGCCGCGCGGGACGCGGGACGGCGATGGGGCGGGCAACAGGGTGCGCGGCGGCCGC
>NZ_BANB01000526.1 GCF_000964365.1 Acidisphaera rubrifaciens HS-AP3
GCCGCGAGCGGCAGCGTCTTGCCCGAGCCGTTGCCGAGCGCGTTGCTCTGCGCGACGGCGAGGCGGAACACCTCGGCCACCACCCAGCTGCCGATCGCGAATTGCGGCCCGCGCAGCCGGAACAGCAGGAACGCCACCGGCACCGCGAGCACGAGGCACACCAGCGCGGCGATCGGCAGGGCGGCCAGCGGCGGCACGCCGGCCAGGATCACCAGCGCGAACAGCGCATAGGCGCCGGCGCCGACATACGCCTGCTGCCCGATCGAGACGATGCCCGCGTAGCCCGCGAGCAGGTTCCACAGCGTCGCCAGCGCCAGCATGTCGGCGATCTCGACCGCGAAGCCGAGCCGCGCGGCGCCGACCAGGGACGGCAGCGCCACCACCAGCACGCCGACCGCCGCCAGCAGGGCGATGCGCAGGGCCGTCGCCATGCTCATGCCGCCATGCGCGGCAGCAGCCCGCGCGGGGCGATCAGCAGCACCAGCAGGAACGCCAGGTGCCCCGCCAGGATCTGGAACGCCGGATCGATCGCCGCCCCCACCGCCTGCGCGATGCCGAGGATCAGCCCGCCCGCGAGCGTGCCCCACAGGCTGCCGAGGCCGCCGATGATCACCGCCTCGAACCCATACAGCAGGCGCTGCGGCCCGGCGCCGGGATCGACGTTGGTCCAGCACGCCAGCAGCACGCCCGCGACGCCGCACACGGCGAGCGCGACCGCCATCGCCATCGCGTACATGTGCCGCTGATCGACCCCCATCAGCCGCACCGTCACCGGATCGTCCGACGTGGCGCGCAGCGCCGCCCCCCAGGCGGTGCGGTACAGCAGCGCCTGCAACCCCGCGATCACCGCGATGGCGCAGGCGAGCACGATCAGCGGGAACCACCCCACCGCGATGCCGCCCGGCAGCGCCAGGCTGCGCGTCGCGAGGCTGCCGATCGCGAGCTTGCGGTCGTCGGCGGTGAAGCCCTCCAGCAGCGCGTTCTGGATGACGATCGACAGGCCGAACGTCACCAGCAGCGGCGGCAGCGGATCGTCGCCCAGCGTGCGGTTCAGCAGCAGCCGTTGCAGCGCATAGCCCAGCGCCGCCATCGCCGGCACCACGACCAGCAGGCTCGCGAAGGGCGACAGCCCCAGCGCCTGCGTCGTGACGATGCCCATGTAGGCGCCGAGCACGATCAGGTCGCCATGCGCGAGGTTGACCAGCCGCATCACGCCGAAGATCAGCGACAGCCCGGTCGCGAACAGCGTGTACAGCCCGCCGACCAGCACGCCCTGCACGATGACATCGACCGGCCGCATCGCCCTCTCACATGCCGAAATAGGCGAGGCGGATGTCGTCGCGGCCGAGCGCGGCGCTCGCGCCCGACAGCGCGACGCGCCCCTTGCGCAGGCAATAAAGACGCGATGCCACGCGCTGCGCCAGCGCCACGTCCTGTTCTACGATCAGCAGCGTCGTCCCCTGCGCCGCGATCGCGCCGAGCGCCGCATAGACGTCGCGGATCACCACCGGGGCGAGCCCCAGGCTGATTTCGTCACACAGCAGCAGCCGCGGATTGGCCATCAGCGCCCGCCCGATCGCCACCATCTGCTGCTGCCCGCCCGACAGCGTCGTCGGCCGCGCCGTCCGTCGCTCGCGCAGCACCGGGAACAGCTCGTACACCCGCGCGAGCGTCCAGTGCCCGCGCCGTCCCGACCAACCGCCGAGCGTCAGGTTCTCCTCGATCGACAGCGACGGGAACAGCCGCCGTCCCTCCGGCACCATCGCCATGCCGAGGGCGACGAGACGGTGCGCGGGGGCGCCGCCCACCGCCGCGCCGTCGAACCGGACCTGATCCGGCGCGACCGGCAGCAGGCCGCAGACGGCGCGCAGCAGCGTGGTCTTGCCCGCCCCGTTGGCGCCGACCAGCGCCACGATCTCCGCCTCGCGCGCCTCCAGATCGACGCCGAACAGCGCGCCCGTGTCGCCGTATTGCGCGACCAGCCCGCGCGTCTCCAGCAGAGGCGCGCTCACACCGGGTCCTCGACGCCGAGATAGACGGCGCGCACCGCCTCACGCGCCATCACCTCCTGCGGCGCGCCCTCGGCGAGGACGCGGCCGAAATCGAGCACCACCAGCCGCCCGATCGCCGGCAGCAGGGCGTGCAGCACGTGTTCGATCCACACGATCGCGACGTCGGCCGACGCGCGCACGGCGGCGATCGTCTCGACCAGCGCATGTGCCTCGGCATCCGTCAGCCCGCCCGCGATCTCGTCGAGCAGCAGCAGCCGTGGCGCCGTCGCCAGCGCGCGCGCCAGTTCCAGCCGCTTGCGGTCCAGCAGGGTCAGCCGCCCCGCCGGCCGGTCCGCGGCGTCCAGCAGCCCGGTGCGTTCGAGAATCGCGCCGCAATGCCGCGCGGGATCGGCGACGCGTCCGCGCCCCGCGTGGCGCGCGCCGACCAGCAGGTTCTCGTACACCGACATGCGCGCGAACGGCAGCGGGATCTGATACGACCGCCCGATGCCGCGCCGCGCCCGCGCGTGCGGGGGCAGATGCGTGATGTCCTCGCCGTCCAGCCGCACGGTGCCGGCATCGGGCCGCACGTCGCCGCTGATCAGGTTGAACAGCGTCGACTTGCCCGCGCCGTTCGGGCCGATGATGCCGACCGCCTCGCCCGCCGACACCGACAGGTCGATCGCGTCCGCCACCACCAGCGCCCCGTACGACTTGCGCAGCCCCGACAGGTCCAGCAGCGCCGTCACCGGTCGGCGGCTACGGCAGCGGCTGCATGTGGTCCGCGACCGGCACTTCCGGCGCGATGGTGTTGGAGACGATGACGAGGTAGTATTTCAACTCGCTTCCCGGCAGCAGCCGCCACTGACCGCCGACCAGCGGGGTCTTGGTGACGTTCTTCATCGGGCCTTTGCCCCAGGCGATCGGTCCCACGATCGTGGACAGGTTCGTCGTCTTCAGCGCCTCCAGCACCGCGTGGCGGTCGCCGCGGTCCTTCGCCCGCTTGAGGATGTCGGCCGCCAGTTCGAACAACGAATGGGTGAAGCCGATCGGCTGCGTCCATGGCTGCCCCGTGGCCTTGGTATAGGCGGCGGCGAGCGCCGTGCAGTCCTGCCCCGTCAGCGAGGAGCGGAACGGGTGATGCGGCGTCCACCACACCTCGGTCGACAGGTTCTGCCCGGCGCGGCCAAGCGCCTCGACGGAGGTCGGGAACAGCAGCGCCTTGCCGACCGAGGCGATCTTCGGCCGGTAGCCCTGCTGGCGCGCCTGCGTCCAGAACGTCGTCCAGTCGGGCGGGATGACGACGCCCGTCACGATCTCCGCCTTCGCCGATTTGAAGGCGTTGATGATCGCGCCGAAATCGTCGGTGCCGCTCTGGAAGTGCCCGGGGTCGTGCATCGTGTAGCCAAGCTTGGCCAGCGCCGGCGGCAGGCCGTGCGCCGTGTCGGACCACGCGTTGCCGTCGCTGTCGTTGGGAAACAGCCCGCCCACCGACTTGTTGGTCGACAACTGGCTCCACATCGCGGTGTAGACCGCGATCACGTCCTCCAGGCCCCAGAAGTAGTGATAGGTCCACTCGAACCCTTCGCCGGGCTTGCCGCCGCGGCCGAAGAACCAGGGCTGCCAGGGTGCCTCGGTGGACAGGCACGGCACCTCGGCCAGCTCACACTGGTCGGACACCGGATTGACCGTCTCCGGCGTGGAGGCGACCAGCATCAGGACGACGCCCGCGTTGATCAGCTCGTTCGCGACCGTCGCCGCGCGGTTCGGGTTGGACTGGCTGTCGCGCACCAGGAACTCGACCGCGATCCCGTCGCGGGCGAACGCCGCCTTGGCCGCCGCCAGCGTGAAGGCGTCGGCGGCGGCGAAGGGGGCGAGCGGGCCGGTCTGCGGGCTGACATAGCCCACCTTCACCGTCGCCGCCGCGCGCGCCGACCGCGCCGCCCCGGCGAGCACCGCGGCCGTCGCAAGCCCGGCGCCGCCGAGCAGCCGCCGGCGTGTCGGCCCCGGCGCGTCCTGTTGGTTTGTCACGTCGTTTCCCCCGATTTCTTGTGTGTCAGCCGTCGCGGCAGAGGATGCGGCCGATCGCCGCGGCGAGCCGCGCCGCCGCGTCGCGCCCGTCCTGCGCCCGCCAGCCGACATGCTGATCGGGGCGCACCAGCACGCAGCCATCCTCGCCCACCTCGCGTGCCTCGGCCCAGGTGCCGAACAGATCCTCATGCGGCTGTCCCGGCCCGATCACATGCGCCGCGATCTCGATGCCATAGCGCGCCGCCGCCTCCTCGGCCGCCGCGACCCATGCCTCGCCGCCGATCCCCGTCAGCACGGTGAACCGCCCACCGCCGACGATGTCGAGCGTCGAGACCGGCTGTCCGTCGCGTTGCAGGAACACGTGCGGCAGCCGCGCGCCCGGCCAGGTCGTCGCGTGGTAATACAGCTCCGCGTCGCGCGTGTACGCCGGCTCCGGCGTGCCGTCGCCGGCGACGGCGGCAGAGCGGTAGCGCTGGTTCATCTCCACGCCATGCGCGTTGAACTCGTAATCCTTGAAGGCGATGGCGCGGCGCAACGCCTCGCGCTGGCGCGCCGCCTCCGGCGTCGGCTGCTTGCGCGCCTCCATGTTCGCCCGCATCTGGTCGGGGTCATGCGTGCCGAGCAGGCCGAGGGCTTCGAAGATCGGGCCGAACTCCTCGATGCTCTGGTTGGCACGGGTGACGATCTGCCGCCCGATCGGCGCGCGCTCCGCGTCGTAGGTGTCGAGCAACGCGGGCCCGGCCTGTCCGCGCAGCACGTAGGCCAATTTCCAGGCGAGATTATAGGCGTCCTGGATCGACGTGTTGGAGCCCAGCCCGTTCGACGGCGGATGCCGGTGGACCGCGTCGCCCATGCAGAACACGCGCCCCGCCGCATAGCGCGTGGCGTACATGTGGTTGACGGTCCAGAGCGAGGTGGACTTGATGCGGATCGGCACCGTCTGGTCGCCGATCAGGTTGCGCGCGATCGCGATCGCCTCGTCGTCGGTCAGCTCCGGCGCCGGGCCGTTGATGTCATAGCCCCAGACGATCAGCCACTCGTTCCAGGGCCGCACCATGCGCACCAGCCCCATGCCGATGCCGCCGATATTCGACCCCGGCTGCAGCACCCAGTACAGGACACTCGGCCGGTGCCCGACCAGGTGCGACAGGTCGGCCTCCAGCACGATGTTCATGCTGCCGGCCACACCCATCCGGCCTTCCATCGGCAGGCCGATCTGCTCGGCGATCACGCTGCGCCCGCCATCGGCGCCGATCAGGTATTTCGCGCGTATCTGATAGGTCGTGTCGCCCACCCGGTCAGCGACCGTCGCGGTGACGCCGGCCGCGTCCTGTTCGAGCGACAGATACTCCGTATCGAACCGCACCCGCGTCCCGCGCGCCGCCGCCTCGCCCAGCAGAATCGGCTCCAGCAGGTTCTGCGGCAGGTCGCCCATGTCGCAGGGACTGGCGAGGCGATAGTCGGCGCGGCGGGCGGGCGAGGTGCCCCAGGTCTGGATGCGCCCCAGTTCCTCGCCCGCGAGCGACGTGCAGAAGACGGTGTTGCCCATCCAGTCCTGCGGCACCGCCAGCGCCCGTGCCTGCGCCTCCACGCCGAGGTCGCGCAGCACCTCGAAGGTGCGTTGATTGGTGATGTGCGCGCGCGGCGTGTTGGCGAGCCAGCGGTATTTCGTCACCAGCACGTTGGGGATGCCGTAGGTCGACAGCGCCAGCGCCGCCGACGAGCCGGCCGGCCCGCTGCCGACGATCAGGACGTCCGTTTCGATCATGCACGATGCTCCGGGGCGGTGCCGGCGAGCGGCTTCAGTCCGAAATCATAGGTCAGGCTGCGCCAGCGCGCCGGCATCGGCGTGCCGTCGGGCGCGGTGCCGGGGTGCTCGTATTTGAACGGCACGACCAGCGAGTCCTTGACGCCGAACACCGCGTCGCTGTCGAGATAGGCGTCGCCCTCCACGAACAGGTGCGTCACCAGCGTCTCGTGCCCGGGAGCCGCGATCATGAAATGCAGATGCGCGGGGCGATACGGATGGCGCTGGGTCGCGCGCAGCAGCTCGCCCACCGGGCCATCATGCGGCACCGGATAGGGCGTCGGCTGCGTCGTCCAGAACCAGAAGCGGCCTTCCTCGTCGCTGCGTATGCGCCCGCGCCCGCTCGGCGCGTCGAGGTCGTGGCGCTGCACGTCGTAATAGCCGTCGGAATCGGAATGCCAGAGGTCGATCTGCGCCCCCGCGATGCGCCCGCCGCCGGCGCTGGAGACCGTGCCGCGCACGAACAGCCGCTCGCCGTCGCGCCCGGGCGAGAGATCGGCGCCGTTCGGCAACTCCGGCCGCTCCTCGACGAAGAACGGGCCAAGCACCGTCGTCTCGGTCGCCCCCGCCGGCATGCGGTGGTTGATCGCATCGACCAGCATGGACGCGCCGAGCGTGTCGGACAGCAGGATGAACTCCTGCCGCTTGTCGTCGCACATCTGCCCGGTGCGGGTGAGGAAGTCGATCGCCGTCTGCCATTCCGCGAAGGTCGGCTCGATGTCGCGGATGAAGCCGTGCAGGTGGCGCACGAGGCTTTCGACGACCGTCCGCATGCGCGGGTCGGGCGTATGGGCGAGCCGCGCCAGCACCGCGTCGGTGATGGTGTGCTCGTTGAGATCGCTCATGGCCGTCTCCTTCCCGCTGTGATGCTGCGCATGGCGGCGCGCGCGCGTCCTGTCCGAAACC
>NZ_BANB01000525.1 GCF_000964365.1 Acidisphaera rubrifaciens HS-AP3
CGTTCGTGGCCGAGCCCGCGCCGCCGGCCCCATCGTTTTCCGACGCGCGCCTGTTCGATCCCCCGCCCTCTCCGTCGGCACCCCCGACGCCGGCGGCGCCCACGCCGGCGCCCGCCTCGGCGCGCCCGTCCTTCACGACGGACGAGGATTCGGCGATCGCCGGACAGGCGATCCAGCTGCGGCTGCCGGGCGTGTCCATCGACGGCCGGCCGGCCGATCCGGCAACCCTGGCGCTCGCGGCCTTCTGGGCAGGGTTCGGCAGTTTCCCCGGCGATCTGCGGGCCAGCGAACTGCCCGCGCTGATGCATCAACTCGGCGCCGCGCTGCGCGAGGCCTGCGACGGGGCGGATGATCTCCTGGCCGACGCCGACCACCGCCGCTTCGCCGGCCGCCGCGCC
>NZ_BANB01000524.1 GCF_000964365.1 Acidisphaera rubrifaciens HS-AP3
GACGGAGGACGATCATCGGCTGGATGCGCTGTATGTCGCGTTCGAGGACCGGTTCCGCGGCGCGCGCGCCGACATACGCGAGCGCCAGCGCGCGCATCTGCCGGTGATGCGCGCGGCGGGCGCGGGGACGGCGGCGCGGCCGATCGTCGATGTCGGCGCCGGGCGCGGCGAGTGGCTGGAGCTGCTGCGCGACGAGGGTCTGGTCGCGTTGGGCGTCGATCTCAACGCGCGCATGGCGGCGCTGTGCCGCGAGATGGGGCTGGATTGCGCGGCGGACGACGCGATCGAATACCTGCGCCGGCTGCCCGATGCGTCGGTCGGCGCGGTGACCGGGTTCCATATCATCGAGCACCTGCCGTTCCGCGTCTTCGTCGCGTTGCTCGACGAAAGCCTGCGCGTGCTGGCGCCGGGCGGCGTGGTGCTGTTCGAGACGCCGAATCCGGCGAACGTGCTGGTCGGCAGCCGGTATTTCTATCTCGATCCCACGCACCGCAACCCGATGCCGGCCGAGATGACGGCGATGATCGCCGAGGCGCGCGGCTTCGTCGGGGTGCGCATCCACGAGCTGCATCCGTCGCAGGCGCGCTTTACCGCGCGCGACGAGGTGCTGGCCGCACAGCTCGACGCGCTGTTCCACGGGCCGCAGGACTATGCGCTGATCGCCGGGAAGGCCTGACGATGCGGGTGGCGATCGCGAGCGTGCAGGTGCCGTTCGTGCGCGGCGGCGCGGAGATGCTTGCCGAGAGCCTGTGCGGCGAACTGCGCGCGGCGGGGCACGAGGCCGAGATCGTCACGCTGCCGTTCAAATGGTATCCGGCGGAACGGATCGCCGACCACATGCTCGCCTGCCGCATGGTCGATCTGGCGGCGACGGGCGCGGGGCGCATCGACCGGGTGATCGCGCTGAAGTTTCCCGCCTATCTGATGCCGCATCCGGACAAGGTGGTGTGGCTGCTGCACCAGCATCGTGGCGCCTATGACCTGTGGGGCTCGCCGCTGGGCGATCTGACGGCGGCGCCGCACGGGGCGCATATGCGCATGACGATCCGCGACGCCGACCGCGTGGCGCTGCCGGAGGCGCGGGAGATCTACACGTTGTCGGCCAACGTGTCGGGGCGGCTGGAGCAGCATTGCGGCATCGCGTCGACGCCGCTGTATCACCCGCCGCCGGGGGCGGAGCGGATCGTCGCCGGCGAGTACGGCGACTATCTGCTGTTCCCGAGCCGGCTCAATCCGGCGAAGCGGCAGGTGCTGGCGCTGGCGGCGCTCGCGCATACGCGCCGGCCGGTGCGGCTGGTGTTCATCGGCGGCGCCGACACGCCCGAATACGCGCGGCAGGTGCAGCGCCAGGCCGAGGCCGAGGGGCTGGGCGGCCGCGTCACCTGGCTCGGCGCGGTGCCGGAGGCGAAGAAGCGGGCGCTGTATGCCGGCGCGCGGGCGGTGGTGTTCCCGCCGGTGGACGAGGATTACGGCTATGTCGGGCTGGAGGCGATGCTGGCGGGCAAGGCGCTGGTGACCTGCACCGATTCCGGCGGCCCGCTGGAGTTCGTGCAGGACGGCGAGACCGGGATCGTGTGCGCGCCGACGCCGGAATCGCTCGCCGGGGCGTTCGACCGGCTATGGGCCGATCCCGCGCTGGCGGCGCGGCTCGGCCGGGCGGCGCTGGACCGCTATCACGACATGGGTATCGGCTGGGAGAGGGTGCTCGAATGCCTGCTCGGCTGAGGATCGACGTGTTCTCGCCGCTGCCGCCGCTGCCGACCGAGGTCGCCAATCACAGCGCGCCGGTGCTGGCCGAGCTTGCGCGCCATGCCGACGTGCGCGCCTGGACCGATCAGGAGGCGTGGGCGCCGATCGAGGGCGTGGAGATACGCCGCTTCACGCCCGACATCGTGCCGGCGGCGGAGCTGAACGCGGCGGATGCGATCTTCTACAACCTCGGCAACAACAGCACGTTCCACAAGGGCATCCATGCCATCGCGCGGCGCGTGCCGGGCGTGGTGGTGCTGCACGACACCTGTCTGCAGAACTTCTTCGCCCATTACGGCGTGCAGGGCGGCGAGGCGGCGTCGATCTATTTCGACGCGATGCGCCACTGGCACGGCGAGGCGGCGCTGGCGGATGCGCGGCGGCTGGTTGCCGGCGAGGTCGCGATCGAGACGCTGATGCCGCGCTATCCGCTGACGCTGGAGGCGGCGGAGGGGGCGATCGGCGTGATCGTCCACAACGAGGCGGAGGCGGCGGCGCTGACCGGGCGGACGCGGCTGCCGGTGCATTACGTGCCGCTGTCGATCGACACGACGCATCTGCCGGAGCCGCCGGCGCGGGCGCGCGGGCCGGCGCCGTGGCGGCTGATCGCGTTCGGCTTCATGGGGCCGAACCGGCGGCTGCCGTCGCTGCTGCGGGCGCTGGCGGCGCCCGATCTGCGCGGGCTGTACACGCTCGACATCTACGGCAGGCTCGATGATCCGGGCGAGGTGGACGCGCTGGTCACCGAACTCGGCCTCGGCGCGCAGGTGACGCGGCATGGCTATGTCGAGGACGGCGTGCTGGCGGCGGCGCTCGACCGCGCCGATCTCGCGGTCAATCTCCGCTATCCGAGCATGGGCGAGGCGTCGGCGAGCCAGTTGCGCATCTGGGGCCACGCGCTGCCGAGCCTGGTGACGCGCGTCGGCTGGTACGGCGCGCTGCCGGAGGGGGTGGTGTTCCACGTCGATCCGGCGCGCGAGGTGGAGGACATCGTCGCGCATCTCGCGGCGCACGCGCGCGACCCGGAGGCGTATGCGCAGGCCGGCAGGCGCGGGCGGCAGCGGCTGCTCGCGCTGCATCGGGTCGATGATTACGCAGGCGCGCTGCTGCGCGTCGCCGAGGCGGCGGCGGCGGGGCAT